>JAAELZ010000360.1 GCA_024226105.1 Pseudomonadota bacterium
ACACTCTTTTTTATTGTGCTGGGCCCGATGCTGGTGTTTTACCTGGTCGAAGACTGGGTGTTATTCAGCCTGGGCATCCTGTTGCTATTTGGTTTTATGTGGACGCTGTTTCGGGCGCTTCCACTAATGTGGCGCCAAATTCACCTGTTCCTTAATATCGGTTCGGTCAGAGAAGGAGAGCGCATTGATTTTGAAGACCTGCCCTGGCTGGTCGAACGCATTAATGTGTACTGTGATTTGACCAACCCGGTCGCCAACATGAGCCTGCGCGTTCCCATCAATGAGTTGGTCGACCTTAAATCGAGGCCGTTTGACACAAACGAACCCTGGTTTCCGTGCAAAAAAGGCGATTGGGTTATCCTGAGCGATGGCTTGCGCGCCAAGGTGACGGGTATCTCGCCGGAAATGGTACAACTCATCGAAAGAGGCGGCACTCGCGTAACCTATCCAACACCGGATTTCCTGGCACAAAGCCCGCACAACCTGGCAACCAATTTCCGTATCAAGGAAACCCTGGGAATTTCATATTCTCTTCAATCACAAAGTACCCTGTCAATACCAGAAACATTACATGAATACATAACCCTGCGCGCCGACGAGGAAGGCTACGGCGATCAATTGCTAAACTTAAGAGTCGAATTTTCTGAGGCCAATACGTCTTCACTGGATATCGTTGTTATTGCCGACTTCAAGGGCGAGTTGGGTGATCTCTACAACCGCTTACGCCGCGCCATCCAACGCTGGAGCGTAGACGCCTGTACAGAAAATGACTGGGAAATCCCGTTCCCGCAAATGACTTTGCATGGAAACCCCAAGTATCTCATCACCGATACACAAGACAAAATTGTAGAACAGGACACCACAAAATAACGACAGGCAGACTGACCTATAACGAACCAAAATAAGAAGACGCAATCGGAGGAAATAAGTATGACAACGATCCATTCATCACTTGGAACAGCCGAGCAATTAAAAGATCCAGACTATATGCCACCGCTCAGTTCGGCAATTCCTTTGGGAATTCAACACGTACTGGCGATGTTCGTCAGCAACGTGACCCCGGCAATCATTATCGCGGGTGCGGCAGGATTTGGTTTTGGCTCCAACTCACCAGAATTTCCCAACCTCATCTACATGATCCAGATGTCGATGCTTTTTGCAGGCATCGCCACCTTGTTTCAGACCATCGGCTTTGGGCCAGTGGGTGCAAAGCTCCCTATTGTTCAGGGTACAAGTTTCGCATTTATCCCGATCATGATACCTCTGGTAGCGGGCAAAGGGGTCGACGCAATGGGCGCGCTGATGTGCGGTGTTATCGTGGGCGGTATCTTCCACGCCTGCCTTGCACCTTTCGTCGGACGTATTCGTTTTGCACTTCCTCCTCTGGTAACCGGGCTGGTAGTCACCATGATCGGGCTGGCACTGGTAAAAGTCGGGATTCAATACGCAGCGGGAGGCGTGCCGGCAATCGGCAAACCTGAATACGGTAGCCTGCTGAACTGGACTGTTGCACTGGTGGTCATTGTTACAACGCTTGGATTTAAATTTTTCGCACGCGGCCTGTTCTCTGTTTCGGCAATTTTGATCGGCCTGGTAGTGGGTTATATTTTCGCTTATTTCATGGGCATGGTGAGCTTCACAAATGTTGAAAAAGCCGCCAGTTTTGCGCTACCGGATCCATTTCATTTTGGCTTTGAATTCAGCATAGCTGCGATTATCGGGTTTTGCCTGATGGCGTTTATTTCTGCGATTGAGACAGTGGGTGATGTTTCCGGGATCACCAAAGGAGGTGCGGGCCGCGAAGCTACAGATAAAGAAATCACGGGCGCAACCTTCGCCGATGGCATTGGAACCGCACTGGCAGGTTTATTTGGTGCTTTGCCCAATACTTCGTTTTCACAAAACGTCGGTTTAATCGCGATGACCCGTGTTATGAGCAGGCACATTGTCACCATCGGCGCGGTTTTCCTGATCTTCTGCGGCTTAATTCCAAAAGTGGGGGCCATTATCTCAACGGTTCCAATTGAGGTGCTTGGAGGCGGGGTAATTGTAATGTTTGGAATGGTGGTGGCAGCAGGTGTTTCGATGCTGTCAGAGGTAAACTGGAGCTCCAGGAACATGGTGATTTTCGCCGTTTCGATTTCGATCGGGCTCGGCCTTCAACTTGAACCCGGCGCGCTTCAGCACGTTCCGGATACTGCCCGCATTTTGCTCACCTCCGGCCTTCTACCCGCGGCATTTATCGCGATCATTCTGAATCTTGCACTGCCTGAAAAAATTGGAAATGAGCAAACCGGTGAGATATCAGGTGGCTGGTCTGGCGCTGATGAAGCGAACAAATAAGCCAATAAATGCCACTACCGTCTGATTTAACTTTCGCAAAACCTCAACAAATGACTTTGTATGGAAAGGTTGAAGGGCCGGTATC
>JAAELZ010000361.1 GCA_024226105.1 Pseudomonadota bacterium
CACGCTGTTTCAGCCGGACGGAGGCGATGCCCTTTTTTCAAGCCGTTGTGAACACTAACTTATGAGCAAAGTATCGGGTTTGGCGGCCAGACTCGCTGATGGGGATCGCCGCGCACTTTCAAAAGCAATTACTCTGGTCGAATCCAGCAAAACAGGAGATCGTGAAGACGCTCTCGAATTACTCGATATCATCATGCCGTATACCGGCAAGGCCCGTAGAATCGCAATTTCCGGTAGCCCCGGAGTAGGAAAATCCACCTTCATCGAGGCCGTCGGCGAGTACCTCATTGCAAACGGAACACGCGTTGCTGCGCTGACCATCGATCCCAGTTCAAAACTGACCGGCGGCTCCATACTCGGAGATAAAACCCGCATGCCGCTATTGGCCAACAATCCCAATGCCTACATTCGCCCTACTCCTTCCGGCAGTTTGCTGGGCGGTGTCGCAAGGCGCAGCCGTGAAGTCATCGCTTTATGTGAAGCGGCCGGTTACGACAACATCCTCATCGAAACCGTTGGCGTTGGCCAATCTGAAACCGAAGCCGCCAATATGAGTGATTGTTATCTGCTGTTGCTGCAACCCGGCAGCGGTGATACCCTGCAAGGGATCAAAAGAGGCATTATGGAGCTGGCAGACCTGCTTGTGGTCAATAAAGCGGATGGCGCGTTGCTGACACCCGCACGAGAGTCTGCCACACATTATATGCGTGCGCTGTCATTGATGCCGGAAAGAATGCCCGGTTGGCGCTGCCCGGTCGTATTGTGCTCCTCGACCGAAAAAACCGGCCAGGATGAAGTCACAAACCAAATTGAATCGTTCTTTACCCGGGCACAGGAAAATGGTTCGTTCGCGCGCAAGCGTCAGGAGCAAATTCACCACTGGCTGGAAGAGGAAACCATTGCCGACCTGATTGACTTTTTTAGGCAAAACACCTCGATTCAGGCACGGTATGCAAAAGCCGCCGGGCAGCTCGATAAAGGTCGCTCTCCGGCCAGAATCGCATCGCAGTTCGTAACTCAATTATTAAGCAATAATCAAAATGATCGGAAAACTTAACCATATCGCCATTGCCGTTCCAGATCTCGGCAAAGCCACCGAGTTTTACCACGACGTACTCGGTGCGCGTGTAAGCGACCCGAAAGACCTGCCCCAACACGGCGTTACCACGGTATTTGTCGAGCTCGAAAATACCAAACTTGAGCTGCTCTACCCCCTGGGCGAAAACTCGCCCATCGCGGGATTTTTGGAGAAAAACAGCGCCGGCGGCATTCACCACTATTGCCTGGAAGTCGAAAACATAGATGCCGCGATTGAACAGGCTAAAGCGCACGATATTCGCGTACTGGGTAACGGTTCACCGCAGGTCGGTGCGCATGGAAAACCAGTTATATTCATCCACCCCAAGGATGCTCTTGGTTGTCTTGTAGAATTTGAGGAAATTTAGAATATTGAAAAACACTGTGGCAATGGGGTCTATCGTTATACTTGTTCTGGCCGGATGTAGCGAAGGAAGCGATAAACCGGGAGAACAGCAAAATGCGATGACTTCGCTGCTGAGTACACACATCGAAGCCGTAGCAAAAGCCAAAAACGTTGAAAAAATAATACAGGATAGTTTTAATAAGCGCGACCAGGTGATAGATGCTCAAGGGCAGTAAACTTTAGCACCGTTAAGCATTCTCATTGAACCGGACAATTCTCCGCCTGGTTCGCCGGGGCGACTTAGTTCCGACAAAATTGAATTACAATTTTTTCTTCGAGGCGCGTACTGAGTAGCACGGGGGCGCAATTTGTACCACCGACGTTCATTTCAATTGTGTTGGTATCGAGCACTTCAATATCAACAAACGGCCTGCCTCGATATCTAAGGCCCACGTCCTCAAAAGGCGTATTATCATAGGCATCGGGTTCCCGGTAGAGAATAAAATGGTTTTCTTCGACCATTACATGATTATTACCACCGCTCACATCGTAAACCGGTACGGGTAATTTCGTGGTCTCAAATTGTGCTGACAAGCGCGTGAACGCACCGTCCATGAGCACGTCTATATGATAGCGGTAACGCGTCCCCCATTTAAGGCGCTGTAGAGGAAACCAGGCGAACTGGTGCGATGTAAGCTTGCTGTTAATATCCGTCAACGCATCAAGCATGCGTATCTGGGATACATTCTTCCAGGCACCCGCTACGGAATTCTCCTTCATTTGCAGTGTAAAACCCATGATCGAAACTGAGTCGACGGTCTGTGAATTAAACTCGACCGAAATCGGGTAACCGGTCATCGGGAGATCCGGGGTCGGATGCGGCTCTTCATCGTAAAACACCGGTTGAATATCCCTAACCCCATCTGCAGGCCAGATTACGGCGTCTGGGCGGTTTTCCAACTCCTGTGAATTCAATCCATCAAAGTATTCAGATTTGATTTGGAAACCATTGGTGCATACATTGTAATAGGTGCCGGAATCTGTATCCTGCATTTCGAGGGGCATATTCGCGCAAAACGTTTGATACCAGTCGGCGTGCACCGCTACTTCAGGTAAACAGATCTGGTAGGAACTCCCGGAATGCTGATAGGCCACCTCAGGACTTGTAGACTGACAGGCATGATCAAACCATTTCGCACTGATTTTGAGGCCGTTGTTACATGCATCGTAATATCGCCCCGCACCTTTGAGTATTGCCCCCTTTAGCGGGGCCCCGCACACCTTGCGCATAAACTCACCATTTAGCAGGGCTCCGTTGGCACAACGACCTGGAAAGGGTGGTGAGTATCGAGCCCCCGCTGGCAGGTTTGCACACATGTCCTGATAGGCAGACGACTTCATATTCTGTCCGAGGCAATTGTGCGCCGGTAA
>JAAELZ010000362.1 GCA_024226105.1 Pseudomonadota bacterium
AGGGAACGTTCAAACGCCTCTTGCGACAGGCTGAGCAATTTTTTACCTTCGGCCGCATTGATATTCGCAGCGTTCAGCTGCAAATAATACAACCAGCCCAGGCCCTGCCAGTAGCGGCCAAGATCGAGCTTTCGAATGGCTTTTTTGGCGAACCCGATAAGCACCGGAAACTGGTTTTTTTTAATCGGGTAATCTCCCCAATTCCTTTTCAACGCCGCTTCTACCGGGAGGTAAGTCAGGCTGGAGGTAAATCTCGGGTAAGACAAAAATACCACGGCGGTGGCGAGGCCTGCGACCAGCGTCAGAACGAAAAGGCGCTTGAACCGGTTCGTCATGAAAAGCTCAATGCAGGGTGGATAAGCAAACGCACCCACCCTTTAGACAGCCTGTCATTACGAGGAGCATAGCGACGTGGCAATCCGGATGTTTGACGTTGCGAGACATTAAAATACTTAGATTGCCGCGCTTCGCTCGCAATGACAAACCGCGTTAACTCGAATAGTACTGACCGTATTTACCATAGTGGTAATAATAACCCGAATCACCATAACTGAACCCGCTATAACGCTTCAGATTGACCTGTTGCAATACGCAACCGGCAATATCAACATCATGCGTTATGAGTTGCCGTATGGCGGTTTGCACCACTTTTTTCGGCGTTTTATCCCATTGGACAACAAACACAGTTTTATCAACCAGGCGGCCCATAATTCGCGCATCACTGACCGCCATCACCGGTGGCATATCAAAAATAACGTAGTCAAAATGCTTTCTTAAAAAAGCAATAATAGTTGCCATGCGACGCGAAGAGAATATGTCGCTGGCATTCACATATTTTGCCTCACCCCTGGGCATCATCAACAGCTTGCTTTTGGTATCTTTGCTCACAAACTCAGCCAGATCGGCTCCCGAAGACATCACCATGTCGGTCAACCCTTTGCGCCTGGTCGACACCCCCAGCTTTTTCTCCAGCGAAGCCCTGCGTAAGTCCCCATCCACCAGGATCACTTTTTTACCCGATTGCGCCAGCAGGCGGGCAAATGACAGGGCCAGGGTGGATTTACCCTCCTCCGGTACGGAAGAGGTGATTTGTATGGTTTTGACCGCATCATCCGGTTCCGAGAGTATCAACGAGGTTCGCAGGGAGTTGAGTGATTCGCAATAGCTGGATTGCGGTTTTTCCAGGACATAATCATGCGGTTTCACACCCCCCTTGACACTCGGAATCAAACCGATTGCAGGAATGCCCATCTGCCTTTCGACCTGTTCCGGGTTCATCACGCCGGAATTAACGGCCTGCAGTAAAAACACCAGCATCGCCGCGAAAACAAAAGCACCCGCCACGATCAGCATGGTCACCTGTTTCTTCTTCGGATAGGAAGGCGCGCCCGGTACCCCGGCTTTTGAAATAACGCGTGCATCCGCTTCACTATGCAGGCCACCGGTGCTGCTGGCTTCTTTAAAGCGGCTGAGGAAGGTTTCGAATACGGCACGATTTGCGGCAGCTTCCCGCTCCAGGGAACGCAGTTGCACGCTCTCTCTGTTTTGCTCACCCGAGGCCTGTTTAAATTCGCCCAAACTGGATTCGAGGCTACTCTCACGTATACGCGCGAGATCGACGTCGTTTTTCAACCCCTCAACTACTTTATCTATTTCCCGTTTAATTCTGCTGCGAATATCAGCGAGTTCCGCTTTGGCCTGAATTATTTTGGGATGCTTGGCACCGTATACGGTAGAGTGATCCGATAATTTGCGCGCCGACTCGGCTTCCTGCCGCCGCAGACCCTGAACGGCATCAGAGGACAAAATCCCACTTGCGGATTCCAGGCCGCTGCCCTGACTCTTGGCTAATTTGCGAATCTGGCGCAAGTGAGCCTCGGCCTGGGCGCGCTCGGAACGCGCGATAATCAGCTGGCTACTAATCGCCGAGAGTTGATCAATGACGAGCCCGCCGAGCTCACCACTTTTGCTTTCAGTAAGATCGTATTGCTCACGATACATCTGTACGGCCTGCTCGGAAGCCTCGACCTTAATTTTCAGCTCTTCCAGCTGATCGTTCAGCCAGGTGGTGGCCTTTTCAGTTGCTTCGAGCTTGGCTTCGAGCTGGCCAATGATATACATCTCGGGGATTAAGTTGGCAATTTTGGCCGCCAGATTCGGGTCGAGCGATTCAAAGCCGATATTGACCACGCTGGAATATTTCTCTCTCTGGGATATCTTCAATTTTGACCGGAAAATACCGGTGGCGGTGCGGATGTGCTGCTGTTCCAGTGCCTCGCCGGTCAGTTTCACCTTCGGGGTTGCGCCCAGCGCCAGTTTCCAGGCATCCGAGACCATATTTTTCGATGAACCCGTAGCCGGTTCATCAGCTGCCGCATCTTCCGCCTCAGGTGCGGGCTCAGGATCCGTAGCGGGTTTCCAGCTCTCCGGTATATACTGCATCGGGTTGAGGTAACTTGACAGGCCGGGCGGGCGTAATGAAGGGTTAAATTCCGCCAACGAAACCAGGTCCAGTTTTTCAACCACCTTGCGGGCCAGCTCCCCGGATTTCAATA
>JAAELZ010000363.1 GCA_024226105.1 Pseudomonadota bacterium
GAATATATAAAAGTCCTCGCTGAAGGCTCTTTTGATCATGATTGTTTATATTTAGCTGAAATCGATCCAGGTGGAGACGGCGACTACCAAAAACATCTTACAAGTATTTGAAACTATGGGTTTTATTCATTTTCCGGAACTCCAGTTGCCCCCAATTAGGTATCTTAATTCTGTAATTTTTCCATTCACTGGATAACCGTCGAATCAAGAAAAGCGGACGCTGGGGAATTTACGATGAGCGGCAAAAAACGACCCACAACGGCCCCCCAGATTTCAAAAATCAGCAGCGGCTCTCACTAACCCGCCATTCGATTACTCACCTTTGGATACCTTCTTTTGGATGCCCACGTAAAAACTACGTAGTTAAGCTGAACAATTTGCTGGCAATGATTGGAATTGGTCGGTTGTAACCATCCACTTTGAGACCTACCCGGCAATCTGCAATATAACCGCTATCACCGACAACTTCGATGGATCTCATGTTGACTATATGCGTAGTCTCAAGCGCTCAAGCCGGGATGGTAGAGCCTCCTTTCTCGTGTAAAAACCGGGAAAAAGCGAAGGTATTCAAGAGCCCGATATTTTATACTCGCCGCAGGGGAGAAAAGAAAACCGTGTAGAAAAATAGCTATTCGATAAAAATGGAGGAAACCATGAAGAAGATATCCACGGTCTGTTTGCTGTTGGCGGCGGTCATGTTTTTACCACAGTGGGCACTGGCGGAAACGACACTGCGGATTTCATTGCAGCTTCCTATCAAACATCACCTCGGGCAAAACCTGTTGAACTTTAAAAATGAGGTTGAGCAGGAATCCGGTGGCGATCTGAAGATTGAAATCTACCCTTCCGCCCAGCTTTACGTCGACAAAGAGGTACCGCAGGCTGTTTCTTCCGGCGCCATCGAAATGGGTGTTGCGCCAACTACACGTTTTGCCGGAACTATCCCTGCGATCGATATTTTTTATGTCCCTTTTATGTTCACGAACTCAGATAAAGTTAGAAAGGCAACCGCGGCGGGCAGTCCCATTCGCGGCCCGCTTGACGAGGCGATTTTGAAGACTGGCGCCCGCCCGCTCTGGTGGCAAGCATTTGGTGGTGCGATCCTCCTGTCCAGGGGTGCACCTATAAAACGCCCCGAAGACATGGTAGGTAAAAAGGTCAGGGTTTTTGGTAAGACTATTGGCGAATTCGTAAAGGCCGCCGGTGGTGCTCCTACCCTAATGTCTGGCTCCAAGCAATTTCTGGCTTACCAGCGCGGCACGGTAGATGCCGGTACGACGGGCCTGACAGCTATCCCCTCTCGTAAACTCCATCAGGTGATGGAATACGTTACCCTAACCAACCACGCTGACATTGAGTTTGTAGTGCTGATAAATGAGAAAGTTTGGCAAGGTCTCAGCAGCACGCAACAGGCCATTATCAATAAGGCGGCAAGACGCGTCGAAAAAGAATTGCGTGACAAGATGGGGCGCCTGGAAGAAGAGGCGCTAGAGTTCGCCAGGAGTAAAATGACCGTGGTTCCCATCAGCAATGATGATCTCGCGTCCTGGAAAAAAGCCACCAGTTCGGTTGTTGATACTTATATCCGCAATGCCGGCCCGCTGGGCAAGCAACTCGTGGAGGCAGCCGGGAATCTCTAGGGGCTCATTTAAAGTTTTCGGAAAGATGCCGCGCTGAGCCCCGGTTAAACAAATGGCCTGGATTGACCGTATCAGCGAAACCGCGGGAAAACTTGCCGCCTGGCTCTTTTTCGTTATTGCCGTCATGATCACCTGGGAAGTGGTGAGCCGATACCTGTTCCTCGCTCCGACCATCTGGGCCGAAGAAATGTCCCAGTTTTTTCAGATCTGGGCCACCTACCTTGCGGCAGCCTATGTACTGAAACACAGGCAGTTGATCACCATCGATGCCGTTGTCTTATTGATGCCATGGCGGGTGCGCTGGTGCATGAACCTGATTGCATTGCTTGTCATCGCCATTTTTTGTACGGTCGCAATTTATTATGGTATCGAAATCCTGCTCGAATCGATCCGTGTCGGCAGGGCGACTTCGACCATGTTGTCCGTGCCAAAGTGGATGACCGAAAGCGCAATTCCGGTTGGCTTCAGCATATTGCTGCTACAGGCTTTTGCGGAAATTTTGCGTTTGTTTAAATCTCCGGGCAAACCCCTGGAAGAAGAACAAGAGCCAGGCGTTTGACTGCGTTTATCATTCTACTTGTCCTGCTCCTGCTGCTTTTCAGCGGCATCCCGGTTGCGTTTGCCCTGGGTGGGCTGGGGTTGGCGTTGATCGTGCTTGGCGACATGTCGCCACTCATGATTCCCCAGGGGCTATACAGCGTAATGGATAATTTCATCCTGCTCGCGGTTCCGCTGTTTCTGCTGATGTCCAACGTGTTGCTCAAGGGGGGCGTCGGTAACGACCTGTTTAACGCCATACAGAGCTGGGTCGGACATTGGCCGGGGGGGCTCGGGGTGGCAACTATTATTTCCTGCGCCATCTTTGCCGCGATTTCGGGTTCCTCGGTGGCCACGGCTGCAACGGTCGGCAACGTGGCAATCGATGAAATGAGCAGGCGCGGTTATCAGCGTGCCTTCGTGCTCGGATTGGTTGCCGCCGGCGGCACCCTGGGCATCCTGATTCCGCCGTCGATTCCGATGATTATTTACAGTGTCGTCACCGAGGAATCAATCGTCGAC
>JAAELZ010000364.1 GCA_024226105.1 Pseudomonadota bacterium
ACATGCTGGGGGCGCAACAGCGGGAAACAGAAGCGGCTAACTTGCTGTCAGCCGGCATCGTTGAAGTGCCTGAGTCTGCCGATTTGTACCACGCCCTGGGCCTGTCAAGAATTCGTCAGCAGCAGACCAAAAATGCGCTTGATGCGCTTACCAGGGCGGCGAAACTTGCGCCCGGGAACAGGCGCTATCAATACGTTTATGCGGTTGCGCTGCAGTCTACAGGCAAGGTTAATGAGGCAATTGAAGTGCTGCAGTCAATTCTGAAAAATAACCCCGGCGATCCGGAAATTCTGTCTGCGCTGGTAGCGTTTAACCGCGATGCAGGAAAAAAATCTGTAGCCCTGGAGTACGCCAGGAAACTGCAATCCATGCTGCCGAATAACCCGGAGATAAAAAAGCTGGTGGAGTCTTTGCAGCCTTAAGTGCACGGGGGTTTGCTGAGAATTTTAAACTGCTTGATACTTCTTGATTTTGCGGAATAGGGTGTTTATCCTACTTGCACTTTTCTCCAGACTTTATGGTAATTTACTCATGAATAAACGATTTGAGGCAGCGTTTGCGCCTGCCATTTTTATACTGATTTTCCTGTTAACAGCCGGTTGCGCGAGTACTTACTACGGTGCGATGGAAAAAGTCGGAGTAGCCAAAAGAGACATTCTGGTTGATCGGGTTGAAGATACGCGAGATTCACAGCAGGATGCTCAACAGCAATTTCAATCGGCGTTGGATCAGTTTTCTTCGGTTGTAAAACTGGAGCAAACGGATCTTAAGATGGCGTATGACAAGCTCAATAAAGAGTACAAAAAAAGCGTGAGCGTGGCCGATGAAGTATCTTCGCGAATTGATAAGGTTGAGTCTGTATCGGATGCGCTGTTTGCCGAGTGGAAGAAAGAACTCAAGCAATATGAAAATGCGGATTTAAAAGCATCGAGCAAAAAACAACTCAACGTGACTCAGGCTCGCTATCAAAGCATGTTGGCCGGCATGCATGAAGCAGAAAAGAGTATGCAGCCCGTGTTGAATATTTTTCGCGATAATGTTTTGTTCCTGAAACATAACCTCAATGCCCAGGCCGTTGGTTCACTGGCCCCCGAGTTTGATGCACTGCAGCTGGAAATCAATAGTTTGATCAGTAAGATGAACGATTCGATCGAACAATCCAATCAGTTTATATCTGAATTGCAGAGGGGTGCTTAATTGATCTGCGTCTCACTTCTTTTCCGACTTCGTTCCTGTTGGCCAGTCCTGACAATGGTGGGGCAGGAATCTTTTTAACTTTAGTATTGCGTACCCGGGTTTCTACCTATATCAAAGACAGATTCGCGACAATCAACTTTTTTCGTGACGATACCGGTGGGCTGGAATTGGGGTGTATCCAGCTATATGGGGAATACCCTGGTGGGTGAGAATTGGCTTCCCACTACCAATACGTTAGCGTATGATGGCAAGCTGGTGCCAATCTACTGGAGTGCTGAACACGCAGATTTTGCGTTGCATGCACAATGGTCGGCTTCAGAATCAGGGTGATAACTATATGTATTTGCTAGAGATGAGCGCTATGTTCCTTAATAAAAAGCCTATTCAATTACTATTCGCTGCAACTTTTGTTCTATTTGCGCTTGCTGGCTGTGACAAAGTAGAGGATGATGCAGACCTCGCAAAGCAGGCACCCCCAGCTTTGCAAAAAGTGAGCATCATCAGCACGGAAAAACGCTTTATTCAGCCGAAATTTGAGTTTCCGGCAGTCATTGAAGCGACACAAATTGCTTCAATCAGATCACAGATTGCAGCCATCGCAATTATGAATCACACCATGCCGGGCTCACTGGTGAAAAAGGGAGAATTGCTTGTTGAACTGGATGACTCAGAATTTATTGCAGCCCTCTCAGAAGCAAATGCTGCATTGTTGGAAGCAAAAGCCAATGAAAGCCAGGCAACGGCAAATCTGGAGCGGGCAAAAAAGCTCAAGTCTTCCGGGCATATTTCGGATCAGGAATTTGATCAGATAAAAGCCAATGCCGATGTCGCAAAAGCGCAGATTTCCCGTGTTCAAGCATCTCAAATACGCGCTGAGCTGGATATGCAGTACACAAAAATTACTGCTCCTTTTAGCGGAAAAATCAGCTCAGCTAATTTTTCTGTGGGTGACTTTGTGATGCCTTCAAGTCCGGTGCAACCGCAACCACTTTTTGAATTGGTGAAGCTGGATCCGGTCTATGCGGTTAGCTATATTGATCTGAAAACTTACAATAACTTTATTTTAAAAAGGCTGGAACTCAAAAAGCAGGGCATAGAAATTCCGCCTCTGGAACTGGGCATTAGATTGCCCAATGACACAGTTTATTCACACACCGGCGTATTTGAGAACTGGGACAACAGAGCTGCCGAATCCAGCGGGTCGATTGCCGCAAGGGTGCTATTTGATAACCCGGATGGATTGTTGCTTCCGGGGCACAGCGTGACCCTTACCGGAAGGGTGGTTGATAAGTTCGAGAGCATAATGATACCGCAGAAATCGGTGTCAATGGATCAGCAGGGACACTACGTTTTTGTAGTGGAAAACGACACCGTGGCGCGCAGGAATATTACCGTTGGTGTTCGTGATGGCATCGATTGGGCGATTTCGACTGGCCTGAAATCCGGTGAGCAGGTGATCGTCGAAGGCGTGCAAAAAGTCCGTCCGGGCGACAAAGTAGACAGCGTTTTGTACCATCATTAGGCCGTGTTTCTGCCCCGTTAAGCCGAAGTCCGGAACAGATCAACAACCTCGTACTACAATGAATCCACAATTTTTCATCAGGCGCCCCAGGTTTGCTTTTGTTATTTCGATTATTATCACCCTGATCGGAATGCTCGCGACTATGGTGATGCCGGTTGATCAGTATCCGGATATTACGGCGCCGAAGATCGTTGTTCGAGCCAATTATCCGGGCGCCAGCGCGCAGACGGTCAAAGATGCAGTCGCTGCACCAATTGAAAAACAGGTAAATGGCGCAGAAGGTATGGTGTATATGTCTTCCAAATCTGCGAGTGATGGCAGCTATACGCTGACCGTTACTTTTGAAACCGGCGTAGATCACAATATGGCGCAGGTGGATGTGCAGAATAGAGTGGCGTTGGCAGAGCCGCAATTACCTGAAGAAGTACGCAAAAGAGGCATAAAAGTCAGGAAACGCTCGCCCGATATGCTGATGGTGGTGAATCTGGTGTCGCCGGACGAACGTTTTGATCGGGTGTTCTTATCGAATTATGCCAGCCTGAATATTTCGAGTGAGCTGTCGCGCCTGCCCGGCGTGGGTGAGGCGACGATTATAGGAGCGCTTGATTATGGTATGCGAGCATGGCTGGATCCTGTCAAACTGGCGAATAGCAATCTGGCGGTTAATCAGGTTGTGGCGGCAATCAAGGAACAAAATCTACAGGCTGCGGTCGGACAAATCGGTGCTGCCCCCAGTCCCGACGAAACGCAGTTTCAATATGTATTGACGACAAAAGGTCGCTTGTCCGAGCCGGAGGAGTTTGGTGACATCATCTTGCGCGCGGACAACGCCGGCTCTGTGATTCGTCTTAAAGATGTTGCGCGTATTGAACTGGGTGCGGAAGTATATAAAGGCTATGGTGAGTTCAATAATGGCCCGGGCGTGTTGCTTGCCGTGTACAAATTATCGGATGCCAATGCACTGACCTCGGCGGATCAGGTCAAAGAAAAAATGGAAGCGCTCAAACAGTATTTCCCCGAAGGCCTGGATTACGTCATTGGTCACGATACTACCTCGTTTATCAGGGCGTCGATGGAAGAAACACTGATTACACTTTTTTTCACCATTGCGCTGGTTATTCTGGTGACTTACTTATTTCTAGGTAATCTGCGAGCGACATTGATACCAACCATCGCAGTGCCGGTATCAATCATTGGCACACTGGCAGTGATGTATTTTCTTGGTATGACAATTAATACCGTGACGTTGTTCGCGTTGATATTGGCGATTGGTCTGGTGGTGGACGATGCAATTATTGTGGTCGAAAACGTAGAGCGGTTAATGCACGACGAAGGCTTGAGCCCGAGAATGGCGACTGAAAAAGCCATGCAAGAAGTTGCTGCGCCTATTTTTGCAACGTCTATGGTGCTGGTTGCTGTATTTGGCCCCACTATGCTGTTGCCAGGCATTACCGGAACCATGTTCTCCGAGTTTGGTATCACGCTTGTTGTCGCAGTGCTGATTTCAATGGTCAACGCGATGACGCTAAGTCCGGCTTTGTCCGCCACCATACTCAAGCCTGGCAACCACAAACCAAATATTGTTATTCGCATTTTTAATCGTGGGTTTGATGCCGTTAGTAATGTCTATACACGGCTGGTTTCCTTGTTGCTTCGTCATGCGTTGATCAGCATCGTCACCATTGTTAGCCTGTTTGGGGCACTGTACTTTTTATTTGCCAGCGTGCCGGGTAGTTTTATTCCAAACGAAGATCAAGGGTATTTCGTTGTAGATGTACAACTGCCGGATGCAGCGTCCCTGAACAGGACAGAAAAACAGATGGATGAGGTGGTCGAGTTATTGAAGCAGGACCCAGCAGTTGAAAATGTGCTTTCCGTGAACGGTTACAGCATTATTAACACAGCACTGCAGTCCAATGCCGGAATGGTCATTGTTAAACTCAAACCTTGGCATGACAGAAAAACCGCAGAACAACACCAGTTTGCCTTGCAAGCTAAATACCAGCAAATATTTGCTCGTGCACCCGCCTACAAGGCCATTGTTTTTGGTGCGCCCCCCATCCCCGGTCTGGGTGTGATTGCAGGATTCTCATTTGTGCTTGAGGATACGCAAAGTCAGGGTGCGGATAGGATGGCAGAAGTGGTTGAACTCCTTTCTCAAAGCGCTGCCTCTGAGGCGCAAATAGTTCGCGCTTTTACGCCATTCCGTTCGGGTACTCCGCAAATTAGTCTTGTTATTGATCGTCTTAAAGCCAAAATACTTGGCGTAAAACTGACGGATATATTTACAACATTACAAACTCAACTTGGCGGGTTATACGTCAATGATTTCAATCTGTACGGGCAAACCTATAAGGTTATGCTACAGGCAGATGCGCAGTTCCGGCAGCAGGAAAGCGATCTTAGCTCACTGTATGTGGCAAACGATAAGGGAAACCTCATTCAGCTTAGCGCTTTTGTTACGCTACAGCCATCACGCGGGCCGGATGTACTTTATCGTTACAATACCTACGATTCTGTCACGCTTAGTGGTATCCCAAATGCGGGGGCTGGTTATAGTTCCGGCGAAGCGATGATAGCGATGGAAAATGTTGCTTCAGATAAATTGCCGGCGGGCTACAAGTACGAATGGACAGATTCAAGCTTTGAAGAACGAAAATCAGGCAATATGGCGCCGATTGCACTCGGCCTGTCGATGGTTTTCACATTTTTGTTTCTTGCCGCCCTGTATGAATCATTTTTATCACCACTGGCGATCATCTTATCGGTACCAATCGCGATGGTGGGTGCGCTGATCGCACTTTTAATTATGGGTCAGTCGCTCAGCCTGTATGGGCAAATAGGTCTGGTTTTGTTGATCGGCATGGCCTCAAAAACAGCGATATTGATTGTAGAGTTTGCAAAATCACTACGTGAAAAAGACCAACTGGAATTGCACGAGGCTACGGTTAAAGCAGCCACTTTACGTTTTCGCCCAGTATTGATGACGGGGCTTTCCTTCACGGTTGGTGTTTATCCACTGGTCATCGCTTCGGGTGCGGGTGCCGCCAGTCGTGTATCCCTGGGGTTGGCGGTGTTTGGTGGCACCATTATGTCGGTACTCGCCGGTACTTTGCTGGTGCCGGTGTTTTTCAACTTTATCCAGAACTTGCGTGAACGCATCCACGGCGGCCGGACATCGGCGCCTGAGTAGCGGTAGCGCGCCGATCAGGGATGATTTGATCGTTCTGATTTAGCTCATAAATTCGAAAACTGCTATGATCCCAAAATCCTCAGTTGACCGCTGTGAGGCTCTAATAAGTATATGAATTGCAATAGAAAAACAGCACTTCCCACTTTCACTCTATGGATGAAGGGCGCTACAGGGTATATTGCGCCCCTGTGGCGGCGCATGGCCGCGTTGTAACTACTTGAAAGCGCGTTTTACTGTGATAGCTCAGGCATCCAATAAAACGACAGAGGCCGTTAAGGATACGATACCCGGGGTATTTCACCCTTGGCTACTCAAGTAGAAACGCTCACCTATGACAATGGCAAAGAATTTGCATTTTATGAAGTCATTGCCGAACAGTTGAATGCGGAGAACTATTTGCGCAACCCTACAATTTTTGGGAGCGTGGTTTGAACGAGAATACAAATGGCTTGATTCATCAGTATGCGCCTAAAGCTTTGATGACATGACGCCGACTGATGTTAAACCTAAAATCCTCAGTTGACCGCTATGAGACTTTAATAAGCATATGAATAACAATAGAAAAACAGTATTTCCCACTTTCACTCTATGGGTGAAGGACGCTACAGG
>JAAELZ010000365.1 GCA_024226105.1 Pseudomonadota bacterium
CTTCCTTGAGCGTATTCGCCAGCCATTGGGTGGCGGCATCTATTGCGGGAGGAGTGGACGGGTTTGACGGCAATGGGGTGTACGGTGGTTGGTTCGGGGGGTGGGGTTAGTATACAGGGGAACCTTTTTGGGGCAAATGGTTTATAATTTTTGCAGGCATTAGGATCAGACACCATTGATCGGTAAGTTATTGCAAAGTAAACTGGCAGAAAACCGGGGCAGGGTCAATAATACGTATATAATACAAAAGGATAGCACGACAAGATTGTTTTTACTGCCTATACTCGCGCCTGTGGCAACATAAATAACTCACCCCATTGTAGTCAGCACTAAAGGAGTGGTAGTGCAGGCCTGCCTGTGCGGGGGTCAGTGGTTAAATAGCCGGCTACCCAACCCGTCCTTCCATCCGAAGTTTCAACCTGCAACCACGCATTTTCCAAACCGATAACTTTGAGAACGGTTCCTTTTTCAAGCCTGGTCACGATAGCTTGTTGCAAATCGGGCAGGATGCGCATATTCAGAGTCTCGGCGGCTACTTTGACTTTTGAAGGGCTTTCTTTTGGTGGATAATTTGCCACTGCATCCGGCTTGTCCAGGGCCCGCGCTGACCGGTCTGACTCCAATTGTTTTCTGTCCGGTTGATTCTCCCGGGGTTTGTTTT
This sequence comes from Pseudomonadota bacterium, assembly GCA_024226105.1. Lineage (GTDB taxonomy): Bacteria > Pseudomonadota > Gammaproteobacteria > Arenicellales > Poriferihabitantaceae > JAAELZ01. Next base: position 662 of record JAAELZ010000365.1, read on the forward strand.
TATTGATTAACGAGGGGCCTGTTTTTTGGGAAGCGGTGGGGGTCGGGCTGATGTTCCTGGGCACCTTTTCAGCCACTTTAACCTGTCCACCTGCAAGCATTAATTGTCGGGGTGCGACTAGTTTGTATTGATTCTTCTCTTTAACGGAACCAGCGCTTTTGAGCGGGACGACTGAGGGCATTGTTTCAGGTTGCGTAATAGCAGGAAGGAGTGCTTTCGATATAGTAATGTTTTGTTCCGCAGCATTCCGGCGAGCCTCATCCATTAACTTCGATTGCCCTGGTTTATTTTGAAGCGCACGCGAACCACCCCGAACCGAAACAGTTTCCGGTTCGGAAATAAGAGGTGGTGAGAAAAGCGTTGTCCAGCCTATTTTGGCCGCAAGCAACAAAGCCCCCACCCCTGCAATACGCCACATCCAGACATGGGAGTTTGCAGGCTTTTGGGCTACATGCGACAACGGCAGCAGCCTTTTTTCCAGGGGGGCCTTTTCAACCGGATAATCCGTTAGCGAACGCTCGAACGTAAATGGACAAACCTCCTCCTCTAGCTTTTCTGATACACTGGCTCGAAGCTGTAGAATATGCAAATGCTCCAGTGAGCTCAGATGAGCGTAAATATAGGGCAACAACCCCCGGTTCCTTAAAATCAGAAACTTCTCTTTTGGCAGCTCCGCCAACCTTTCTTCAGAGACCACCCGGTAAGCATCAGTATACTTCAGGCCTACAGGGTCCTCGCATAACTCTAATTCATTGTGAAGCAGCTCAGCCAATTGGGCAGCTTCTTTTCGTTCTTTTTTGAAACGCCAGAGGGCATCCTCCTGCTTGTCAATGCCGACCGCCCTGCTCACCGCTTCGCCAGAAGGGTTTTCCGGCGAAGGCAAAAACTCTGCGGGGTCAAGGGACTGGCGAACACTATAAGGTATAAAGGGTGCCGTCCAGCGACCATCGGCATCGATATAGGCATTTCCGACTTCGCTGCTAAGGGAAAACAGGGCCACGGGTGCTAACGCTAAATCCTCTTCTTTATCCTCTTTGGGAAACAGAACCGGATAATAAAGAGACGCGGGTATGATCTCAGAAAGAGCCAGCGGCGCGCAATGCAACTGACAAAGTTGCGCCGTATTACTCGCGACGGATGAGCCAGGCCTGGCGGGTATTTCCGCCAATTGGCGAACCCCGGCGTGTTCTTCAGGTGTTGAGACGTCGAATGGTTCGTCATCGGGCGGTTTGAAGTGGGACACGACACTGCGTTTAAACTCTGTGGTGATCTCCTCTAAGGTCAATAACAGCGTCCGTCGGGCAGGCAAAGCGGCGTGCTTTCTCCACCCCTTCGGGCGTTCCTGAACTCGAACCGAAACCTTGAAATAACCGGCCTTTTCCAGGGTGGCAAGCGCATCTCCTATCGTATCGTAGGTATTGTTGCGAACCTGACAGACCAGGCGATCGTCTTCCACCCGTAGATTCAAGAGCGATTGCCACAAAAAAGTAGTGTTGGTGCGAAGATCTTCAAGGGCATCCAGATGCGGCTTGCTAAAATGCCCGGCCCGATCATCCTGATCACTCATGGTCTTTCGCCCCCCGTCACTACCTTAAAGATGCATTCTAAGTACACAGTTTACAAGTTTCACGCTATCTGATCAAGGCCAGGTTAAGCGCCTAACGGCGCAAATTTAGGCCCAAAAGGACATGTCGGCAGATGTTCGTGTTGCTAAGTCTGAGTATAACGAGGTGTTTATCCTGCTTACACTCCTGTCAGGGTTGTTAATGTCGAATGTTCAGTGTACATCCTCGCGCTTTTAGCGGTGTTAACAGCGTACCATCAAAAATAGTCCACTCGCCCGTCTTTGAAGGCCGCGCCCCTGTCGAGGTGCTAGACATACTACTGCCTAAAAAATAGCCCCTGCGGCACCTATTCCGTTATTTTAGATCTGTGATGTACCATTCTATTGCGGCTTGCATGCCCTGGTAGATGTCGTGGGTGGGGGTGTATCCGACGATATCGTGGGCTTTTGATATGTTGGCGTTGGAGTGGCGTATATCCCCTGCTCTGAAGTCACGGTAGATCACGTCCTTTTCTGCAAGATTATCGACGCGCTTTTTGAGTTCTTTTTTGATCAGAGCGTAGAGGTCATTCAGGGTGTCTCTTCCGCCGGTGGCGACGTTGAAGGCTTCGCCGAACGCTTTTTCATTTTGCGTGGTGCCGGCCAGCAGGTTCATCTGGATAACGTTGTCGATGTAGGTGAAATCACGGCTGGTTTCGCCGTCGCCGTTGATGAAGACGTCTTCGCCGTTTAGCAGTGCGTTAACCCATTTTGGGATGACGGCGGCGTAGGCGCCTTTGGGGTCCTGGCGGCGGCCGAAGATGTTGAAATAGCGCAGGCCGATGGTTTCCATGCCATAGAGACGTTTGAAGACATCAGCGTACAGCTCGTTGGTTTTTTTCATGACAGCGTAGGGCGAAAGCACATTTCCGGTGCGCTCTTCTACCTTGGGGAGTTCTTCTGAATCGCCGTAAATGGAACTGGAACTGGCATAGACGAAGCGCTTTATGTTGGCGTCTTTGGCGGCGGTTAGCAGGTTTAGAAAACCGGTGAGGTTGGATTCGTGGGAGGTGATCGGGTCTTCTATGGAGCGGGGCACGGAGCCCAGCGCGGCCTGGTGGAGGATGATGTCGACGCCCTCGCAGGCTTGCTGGCAGGTTTTCAGGTCGGCGATATCGCCTTCGATGAAAGTGAAGTTTTGCGCGGCCTGGTTAGCTACGGAATTCACAACGTCGTCTATGTTGTGTTGGTAGCCGGTGGCGAAGTTATCCAGGCCGATTACTTTCTGATTTTGGGTGAGAAGAAATTCAACCAGGTTTGAGCCGATGAAGCCGGCGTTGCCGGTGACCAGCCAGGTTTTTTGGGTGGTTTTCAGGGTTTTTAGTATTTTGTCGAATTGGGTCATATTTTTGGATGGTGGATGCGCTTTGCTTATCCACCCTACTTCGAGAAGGGGGAAGTTGTTTACCGGCTTTTTATAGTTTTCCATCTACGATTTTGGGGTCGAGGAAGGATTTGATGTCGTAGATTATCTGGTCTTTGGTTTTAATGATGTTCAACTGCTTGAATTCATTGTGGGCCACGGCCAGGATGATGGCCTGGTAGTTTTCCGGTTTTGGCGTC
>JAAELZ010000366.1 GCA_024226105.1 Pseudomonadota bacterium
GTGGTTACCCGGCGCGTTGCAAATTGCGAAAGTTTTTGCAAATTGCAGTGCAGAGACGACTCCTGAGCGACTCAGGTTCACTATTCACTCAGCCTCAACATCCGCTAAAAAGCGCGTAATACAGCCCGCACAGCCCGGTTTCTATTTATTGGCATGTAAATTGCTTATACCTATTCCAAAAACCAACCGGAATCAAGAAAATGCGCTTATCAATAATTATCGTTAACTGGAATGAACGGGAAATGCTGAAAGATTGCTTACAGTCATTCCTTCCCGACCTGGACCTGAAACAAGACGAAGTGATCGTCGTGGACAATGGCTCAGTCGATGGGTCGACAGAAATGGTTGCCAGCCGGTTTCCCAAAGTCAACCTTATCAGCAACCCTGACAACAGGGGTTTCGCAGCAGCCAATAATCAGGCACTGAGAGTAGCGCGCGGGCGCCAAATTCTGCTTCTTAATAACGATACCCTGGTTCATGGCGATGTACTCTCGAAATCCTGTCAATACCTGGATGAACATATTGATATCGCAGTGCTGGGCTGCAGGGTGTTAAATGAAGACGGTAGCCTGCAAATTACCTGCGCACAGTACCCGAGCCTGCTTAACCTGGTACTGCTTACTTCAGGTTTATGGAAACTCAGATGGCCCAAATTTCTGGGGCGTTACCAGATGGCCCACTGGAAGCGAAATGATGAACGCGACGTGGACACGGTCTCGGGCTGTTATATGTTGGTACGCGCATGCGCCATCAATCAGGTAGGCCTGCTTGATGAACAGTTTTTCTTTTTTGGGGAAGAGACGGACTGGTGTAAACGATTTCGGGAGGCGGGGTGGCGCGTAAGTTTCGCGCCCGTAGGCCAGATTACCCATTTTGGCAGCGTAAGTGCCCGACGGCACAATCATAAAAGGGATCTCATGCTGAGCAAAGCGATGGTACGGCTGCATCGCAAGCATGGCGGCCTGGCCGCAGCAGCTGTTATCTGGACAGTGCTTTTCATTTTCAATACCAGCCGCGCGTTCTTTTGGGCGTTACGCAGTCTGTTCTCGCGCAAGCCCGAGGTTCATGAACGTTTCAGGCATTTTACAGGTGTAGTGCGTGAATTCGCTTCGGTGTGGCCTTCGCCACAGGGGGTACAGCAATGAACGATCCAGCGCGACTTAAAATACTGGCATTGGCGCCCGCCTGTGACGGAACCGATGTGGGCGAAGCCTGGTGTGCTTACCAGTGGATCAACGGCCTGGCTGAACGCAACCAGGTCACCCTGCTGACCATGCGTAAAAAAGGGCGTCCGGCACCTTCACGCCAACTGCAGGGCATAGAGGTGGTCGAATGGGATGATTTACCCGTCGTACACCGCTGGGAGCGCCTTAACAGTATGCTGAAACCAGGCTATCTGCGTTATTACAGGAATGCGCGACGCTGGATTCGCTCGAACCTGGCGAAGGGACGTCACTTTGATGTGGCCCACCAGTTTTCACCCATTGCATTGCGCTATCCGAGCCCCGCAGCAGGTTTGGGTATCCCTCTGCTCGTCGGGCCACTTGCCGGAAGCCTGGAGACACCCGAACCCTTTCAGCCCGAATGTGGCAATGCTCCCTGGTATACCCGTTTGAGAAACCTGGACACCTTCAGGCTACGAAATGATCCGCTGTTGCGGCATACCTTTTCTGAAGCGGAAGTTGTGATTGGTGTCGCTCCCTACGTCAGATCATTGCTGGCACACACCCCTATAAAACGTTTTGAAATGATGAGCGAACTGGGCATTCACGAATTGCCGGGTGATCTCGTTGCACGGCCCCAGGGAAAGGGGTTGAGGCTTGCTCATGTGGGCAGGGCAATACGCACCAAGGGTCTGCGAGATGTGGTTCGGGCGATGGCGATGCTTGCAGATGACAGCAATGTGACGCTCGAATCCGCAGGCGACGGTGAGGATCTGGAAATGTGTCGGCAGGAAGCGGAAAAGCTGGGTGTCGCACATCGAATTACTTTTCACGGGCGCATCCCTCGAGAACAGGTCGAGGATATTTATCGAAGGTCCGATGCGTTTATTTTTCCCAGCTTTCGAGAACCGAGCGGCGGAGTCATTTTTGAGTCGCTACGGCATGGCCTGCCGGTCATTACCACCGACCGCGGTGGCCCCGCGTATGTGGTTGATGAAAGCTGTGGCATCCGGGTGCCGGCAAGCTCTCCGGAAGAACTGTCTTTTCATCTGGCCAGGGCGATTGAACAACTGGCGGATAGCCCGGAGACGGTCACTCGATTAAGCGCGGGGGCGCGCAGGCGAATGCAGACGATCGGCATGTGGCCTAAGAAAATAGACTGGCTATCAATGCTTTATCAGGACGTTCTTTCATCACAGGTAATCGCGGAGGTAAATTCATGACAAATCAGAATACACAACAATTACGCGTACTCGCTATTGCTTCTGGGGGCGGGCACTGGGTACAGCTAATGCGCCTGCGAGCATCGTTTTCCGGGCACCGCGTGAGCTATGCGACCGTCGATGCGTCGAATCGTGGGGATGTGGCTTCTCATCCCTTTTATCAAATACCGGATGCTAACCGGACTCAGAAATTCAGGCTTTTGCTACTACTTATGCGCCTCGCGTGGATTGTGCTCAGGGTTAGACCTAACGCTATCGTTACGACTGGTGCCGCACCAGGCTACCTGGCGATCCGTATCGGAAAAATGATAGGTGCCCGTGCACTCTTTCTCGACAGCATGGCTAACGCCGAAAAGCTTTCGCTTTCGGCGCACCTGGCTGAGCGACATGCTGATTTGCTTCTTACCCAGTGGCCACATCTCGCAAAGCGCGACGGGGCTCAGTTTCGCGGTTCAGTGGTATGAAGGGGCGAGAAGTGAGCCGCTAAAATTTTCTAAATAACAGGACGCTATTATGATATTTCTAACAGTTGGAACACAATTGCCATTTGATCGCCTGGTTTCAGCGGTCGATAAATGGGCAGCACGGTATAACGATGTCGATCTTGTGGCCCAGATAGGTGACTCCGGGATTCGGCCAAAACATATGAACTGGACGCCCTATATGGCGGCCGGGGAATTCAGGAACTGTTTTGAGTCCGCAGACACGATCGTCGCACACGCGGGTATGGGAACGATCCTGACCGCGCTGGACCTGGGTAAGCAGCTTATTATCATCCCCAGGCTTGCCGAACTGGGGGAACATCGTAACGACCATCAACTCGCCACGGCGGACAAGTTCAAGCGTTTTCCACTAGTCGATGTCGTTCTCGACGTGGCGCAGCTGGGTAGTGCGCTGAAAGCTGCTCAAAAATCACCCGATACCATTAAAGCAAACAGCGGCGCCTCGACGGAATTACTCGAGGCGGTACGTTCATTTATAACATTTCCAGCGAAAAATGATCTCAATAACGCAACAAGGGCTTGATAGAGCCATACCCGGGGTTCCCGTGGCTACCCGTGGTAAAAAAGGAATTGAGCTGCGGCGCTGTGCCGTGTCGAAGCCGCTTTCAATGCTTTATCGGTGGAGTTCCCGGATCGGTTCACATCGAGTCATGCAGAGTATCATGCAGTTGGCGCTTAAACTGGAAGGCGGTGAATTTCTCTCGTATACGGCGCGAGAACTGGTGAGCCGGCACTATCGGCTCGATATTGGTGCCTATAGTTATGGGTGCTTCGATCCCATTCGTTTTCCGGATGGTGCGCATGTAGGGCGTTATGTTTCTATAGCGAGCAGCGTACGCAGCTATCGACGCAATCACCCTGCGCGGAGTCTGTCGACACACCCCCTGTTTTTCAGCAGCAGGTGTGGTGCCTCGCAAAGCAGGGAAATGCCGACCCGCAAGCTTTGCATCGGTCACGATGCATGGATTGGTGCCCACGTGGTTATTTTGCCCGGCTGCCAGCATATTGGAATAGGTGCGATTGTGGGCGCCGGATCAGTGGTAACCCGTGATGTCGAGCCGTACACCATCGTAGCCGGTAACCCGGCTAAACCCATCCGCAAACGGTTCGATACAAAAACGATCGAGCGACTCTTGCAAAGTCGCTGGTGGGAAAACGACCCGGCTTCACTGCAGAGTGAGCTGGAGGAGCGCGAGAAGCTTTGTCTTGAAGGTGAGAGAGGAGGTGTGTCATGAAAAACGGCATATCACAATCTCATCGCTCGCTGCCTCGTGCTTCGATCATTATGCCTGCCTACAACGAAGGGCGGGTAATCGGGCGGTGCCTTGAACAGTTGCTCAAAGATGCTGAGCCGGGAGAATTTGACATAGTCGTGGTATGCAACGGCTGTGGTGATAACACCAAAGAGATTGCCAGCAGTTTTGGGCCGGACGTCAGAGTCTTTAATATCGCCGAGGCGTCCAAAACAGCAGCATTAAATTATGCTGACCGGATGGCCAGGGTATTCCCCCGAATCTATATGGATGCGGATCTGGAGGTTACTACCGATGCGATTCGCTCCCTGATATCGGCATTGGATAAAGATACTCCGGCAGCCATTGGCTTTATGGATGTAGAAACAACCGGACGGTCCTGGATGGTTCGCAGCTTTTATCATCTCTGGGTGCTCCATCCCTACCTGAAGCGAGGGAAATTTGGCGGAATCTATGCCCTTAGCCAGCAAGGCTGCGAACTTCGCGGAACCTATCCCGATCTGATTGGAGACGATGCATTCGTTCGTAATACCTTCGCGCCGGGTCAATTCGTAACCGTAAATGAGTGTCGGTTCCGGGTTTTTCCGCCGTACACGGTTCGGGATATTTTCCGCATCAGGTCTCGTGTATATCTCGGAAATTATCAGTTGAGAAGCTTCAGTCGTAAGACAGATCACGGTCCAGGCAGTGGTACCAGAGAGTGGCTGCAGAAAGTAGCGTGTCATCCCGAAACGTGGCTCGGACTGCCGGTCTACCTTGCTCTCAATTTCGCGGCAAAAATAAACGCTTTGCGTCTTCATCGGCAATCCAATTATCAATGGTTAAGAGATGACTCATCACGCACTGGAGCGGCTGGCTAAATCATGCAGGAACATACTGAAAAATACCCGGGGCACAAGCCTGAACACCACAGGGGCAACACTGAGCCCAGGGTAATTGGCGATCCGCGCCTGCATCAGGTAAAGGATTTTCTGGATGAACAGGCACCACCACCGGCAAACCCCCTGCTGGTGGTTCTCAGATCATTTCGGGGTCGTGGATTCTCAATAGCGGTTCTGGCAGTTTTACTGAGCATACTGTTTGGTGTTGGCGCTTATCTGGCTATTTCTCCAAAGTATCAAAGCCAGGGCCTGATCAGGGTTGCCGCACGAGTGCCAAAAGTTATGTACGCTGACCCTAACGATCCCAGGTTACGCCTGTTCGATTCTTTTGTATCTGCTGAGGTGACCTATATACAGAGTCGCCCTGTCCTGGAAAGGGCGCTGGGTGCTCTGGCGGAAGATGCGCAGCATTCAGGCGACGAAGCAATGGATATCAGTGACCTGAGTCGTATGATCTCGGTGCGTAAAGAAAAGGGCCTTATCACGGTTTCCGCCCTTGCTCCACAGCCGGAGCAGGCATCCAATACGGTCAATACGCTGCTAAAGGCCTATACCAGTCTGCACACCGAAGCATCCAGCCAGGCACAAACCATTCGGGAGAGACAACTTATTGGTCGTGAGAAGGAATTGTTGACCAAATTGACGGAAACAAATGCCAGGATTCTGGAAGTTGGAGGAGAACATGGTACCGCCTCGATCGCCAAGGCGCACCTGAGCAAGGTTACGCAGCTGGAAGAGGTTGACCATAGAATAAGCGAACTTGTGACCACCATAGCCCAGCAGGAGGCGGAAGAATCATCGACTGCATTTGACACCGGCGATGCTGAGATCAAGCGCGTTACAGTGCTTGATAAGGCGATGGCGGATATGACCTATGATCGCGCCAAGCGTGCCGCTGATCTAGAGTCTCTTAAACTGCGTTACAAAGATGATCACCTGAGTGTGGTCTCTCTGGAAACTGAAATTGCTGTAATCGACAACGCGATTGAATCGCGCCGACAACAAATTGTAACGCTTGGTAATACCGGCGCTTTGACTGCCGGAGGAGAGGATCAGGAAAAAGATTCAATTGCAGGTCTGCAAGCCTTGAGCAGAAAGTTGGAAACTCGTCGCTCGGAAGTCGCTATCGAGGCCAAGCGTTTGAACAGTAAACTTATCGAGCTTACTTTTCTGAAGGAGGAGCACGGTGAAGTTCGCAAAATGCTCGATGCCACAAGGCGGGCACTGGAAGAGGTACGAGTGGAAAGCCGCAATAGTCTGCCGGGTAGTGTCGAAGTAATCGCCTACGGGGGAACCCCAAAGCGTCCTGTGGAGGACAAGCGTAAAAAGCTCGCAATTGCAGGGGCAGGATTCGGGTTTCTATCCGCTTTTGCACTGGTCGTGCTTGGAAGCATGTTGAGATCCCGTCTGCGTTATAGTGATGATCTGGCATTTACGATTGGGGAATCAACAGTACTCAGCGTGTTGCCTCATAAAGACCAGTCCGAAGAATTCTTCAGGAACTCTGTTCACAGGATGCGTAATAGTATGCAGTTAGCGGATGAAGTGGATCGCGGCCATGGGCACACAATGGTGCTCGCCGTTTGCTCGGCCCATCCCGGTAGCGGTGTATCGACCATCGCCCAGGAGCTCGCGGAGTCATTTTGTGTTGCGGGGTTGCGTACGGCGCTGGTTGATGGCGATCTTAATGAGCCGGCACTTTCACAGCGCCTGAACCTGGAGAAAGTGGCCGGCCTGCGTGATGCCATTTCAGAAGGGCAACTGGACGGGGCCTCGCATATAAAAGAAGTATCGCAGCTGCACGTCCTGCCTGCAGGCCATGACGACACAGTTTTTGACGAACACCTCTCCTTGTCACGCGTGCGCACTGTTGTCGACAATCTTTGCGAAGTATACGAGGTGGTGGTAATCGATGCAGGGCCATTCGAAGATAACCTTTCGGCCAATCTGTTTACCGCGCTCGCCGATCAGGTGGTGGTGGTCATTCACGCCGGGGAGCGAGCAACGAGCTCGCGCAGAGTGTTGAAATGGCTGGATACCAACTCAACACGTCCGCCACTTCTGGCATTTAACGCCGCAAATGCGAATGACCCGGGCCTGATCAAACAAAGTACGCGTGGGAGCCATGTATAAATATTTAGCCTTGCGTGGCCTTGTACAAATTACCTAACACAACAGGAAAATAGTTATTATGAACAACCTGCCTGCCATATTGATACTTGATGATGACCCTGTCATGCTTAATCTGCTTGCTCTTCGGCTGAACAAGCGCTTTCCGGACCTCAGGGTGGAAACCCGGCAAGAGCCTATGGCGATTGGCACCTATGATATCTATATACTGGACAACGATTTTCAGGGGCGCTCACTTGCTGCGGATCTGGCAGAGCAAATCAAACAACAACAACCGGATAGCCTTGTTCTCGCACTATCTGGCAGGCTCTGCACAACAACACTTAAAAGATTACTCAACTGCGGTTGTGACGGAGCCTTTGACAAGAGCATACCGTCTGATGTTGACCTGTTGATTGCAACGATTTCGGAGCATGTGAATAATCCGAATCAATCTTCCATCAAAAAACGAGAGCCTCAGACGCGCGTTGTGGAAACGGCTCGAGCGATCGCAGGATTGATCCAGGACTGGAATCGTCGACTGGAACTAGAGGAAAAAAGGGATCGGAGCAGAATCGCTGATAAGCACGATAGCCCTCTTTCAGAGAATCTTTCAACCTGAAATGGGGGCAGGGGAGCATAAATTCAGGATAAAAAGTAAGAATTTTTCTCCTGCTCAATTGCGCTACATTCCTGGTGCAACTGACTGGGTCGACGACCTCATAATAGATTAATGCCAGTTGTTCGCTTTGAGCCAGCGTTTAGAAAACGGTTGACCTGAACGTACAGCGTCCGCTATAGGTCCAAGAAAAATTTTCACATGGAAAATCACGTCGGAAAATTGCTCTGGCAGATGTTCTTGATTTATACGTTTGCGGAATGCAGCCCACTGAACCTGTTTTTCGGCGATGAATATGTCTTCAAAAGCTGAGATATCCTCTACCAGGGTAGTTCCCCGTTGCTCAAAAGTGAGCTGAATGGCTTTTGCTAGCTGGGCACCGTCGAAATCAAACTGTCTTGACAGCAGCCAAATGTCATAAAAGTCTTTCATTCGACTGTTTAGTATACCGAGCTTAACCATTACTTCAAATTTTTCAGCAATCGCACTTTCACGGCTATAGCAGAGCACTCTGGGTGGGGCAAAATCAAGTATAGTGGGTAGTTCTGATTCTTGAGGAGGCGGGAATACGATGTCACCAAACCCGATATCGATTTGCATATTGATTCTAGCTGTGTCCAGTGTCCCACGAAACCGAATTCTGAAACCCTGGTAATCGGCCTCTTCTGTTATACGCTCAGACTGGATAGAGTTGGGATCAAAGTTTAGGCCGTCTGGTTCTACTTTTACATTCAGTATTTCTTTAATCTGAGACACAACTGTCTTCTCCGAATAGGGTGCTCCGGATTTGCCCAGCATATCAATATCCATGGTTGGTCGAAATTCCGGAGCGTCCCAGACCCTCAGCATAAGTGCGCCTTTGAGAATAAATTGCTCTGAGTGTGCGGATTGCGACAGGCGATATATGAATCGTTCCATTGCATAATATTGCAGCAACTCATTGAAAGGTCGATGGTCACTCCTTGCACGATTCAGCAGTTTTTGCTGAACAGAAGCGGACACATTTTTTCTCGCCGTCATATTATGGCCTCCAGATAAGGGCGCATTATCTTTTCAACCCGGCAGGTTTTTGCATAGTGGAGCAGTTCGTTAAGTCTAAATTGCTTGCGTGCTTTGTAGAGCTTCAGAGCTTCGAGTACGACGTCCATCCCAATTTTATTGCGGAACTTAAAGCAGTCCGCGAGAGTTTTTTCTGAGCAATAGACCTTTATGTCTATTCCGTCAATATGTTGTTCCTCAATGCCTTCCGTGAGAGCTGCGCCGGAAAAACGGTGTACACTCAGAGGAGGGTAGTCAAGGCGAGGAGATTCCGCCCCCTTGGGCAGGGCGATGGATATTTGGTGAGGGATTTGGGTAGTGATATCGTGAAAGGCCAGGGCCGAAACCAGGCAAATAACCGCTTGAGGGATTCTGCTTGCCACAATTACGAGGTCCGGGGTGGATACCGCTTCCTGCTCTGACAGTCGATAAACACCTCGAGAAAGCATGTCCAGATCGCCATTATCTCTGAGTTGATACAGGGTCCGGGGGTGAATTCCTGCACGGATAGCTTCAGCTGTACGGATTGTACCCCCTATATCACGAATAATGACCAAGGCTTTATAACTTGCACTGTTGATTGACGAGGCACGGGACATGGATAGAAATACCAGACATAATTTATAAGTATAGGTAATATTATCCATGTTGTGTAATTAAAACAAGGCCATTGGGCTCAGTAGTGTCAAATTGTATGCTCGATTGACCCACCACAAAGTGATGCACTAGATGTATTCGCAAGGCATTAGCCTAGGCAAAGATGGTTCAATATTCA
>JAAELZ010000367.1 GCA_024226105.1 Pseudomonadota bacterium
ACCACCTCACAATCGATGGCCTGACCGATTGACAGTAATGTGTTTTGCTATTTTAGATCAAATAGTTTTTTAGCGGCGGAAATAAGCGAAACGTTGCCTTCCATTTCAGCCAGGCGTAATCGATGGCTGGGCTCGTGCAGGTATTTTTTAGTTAGATTGTGCGCCAGCATTTCCAGAACCATGTCAGGATCATCACCCGCCTGGAGCCTTTTGTGTGCTTTTTCTAGTTCCTGTTTTTGTGTCAGGCTAGTTTGCTCGCGCAGATTCCTGATGGTTGGAACAGAATCCAGTGAACGCATCCAGCGCATAAAACGCACTACCTGCAAATCAATTATTTTTTCCGCTTCGACAGCAGCGGCGAGGCGTGAATCCATGTTCTGATCCACGACGGTATTTAAATCATCAACCGTGTACAGATAGACATCGGCCAGCTCGCCAACTTCCTGTTCAATATCGCGCGGTACCGCCAGGTCAACCATGAATATGGGGCGATGGCGGCGCGCTTTGAGCGAGCGTTCTACGATACCTTTTCCAAGAATGGGCAGGGTGCTGGCGGTAGAGGCGACAACGATATCCGCGTCAGGCAGGCGTTCGGGTATTTCGGCCAGTGATATCGCTTCGCTGCCCACCTCATCAGCGAGGTTTTGTGCGCGTTCAATCGAACGGTTTGCAACGATAATGTGTTTAACCTTGTTTTGCTTCAGGTGGCGCGCAACCAGCTCAATGGTTTCACCTGCGCCTATCAGTAACACGGTTTGCTCGCTCAAGTCTGTAAAGATACGTTTGGCGAGATCAACCGCAGCATAAGCAACTGAAACCGCACTGGCGCCTACCTGGGTATCGGTTCGTACCTGTTTAGCGACTGAGAAGGTGTGCTGGAAAAGCCGATTCAGGATTTTCCCTGTGGTGCCGGCCTGGTGTGCGTGGGAGAAGGCCTTTTTCATCTGGCCGAGAATCTGCGGCTCGCCCAATATCATCGAATCCAGGCCCGACGCGACACGAAAGGTATGATTGACCGCGTCTTTGTTCTGGTGGGTATAGGTAAAGGGATCCAGGTCACCTTGCGGCAGGTTCTGAAACTCGCTGAGCCAGTCTACAATGCAGCGATCGTCGTTCAGCGTATGACCGCAGTATATCTCTGTGCGGTTACAGGTGGATAAAATGGTCGCTTCTTCAATCTGTTGGTGGCCCGTCAGGTCCTGTACCGCGTCGTGCAAGCGATCGTCACTTATCACGGCCCGTTCACGCATTTGTACGGGCGCGGTGGTGTGATTAATGCCGAAGGCGGTGATGTTCATGGAGTCTAGTGAGCGATGTTAGCAGTTGATTATATAAGAAGTTATTAAAAATGTCGTAACTGGTTGACTAATTGCATCTCCTGGAGTGGTTATTCTGCTGTTAAAATGTGTCGCGATCATAATCGCCTGAATAAAATACTGCCTTGATCCCGGTTAAAAAAGTGTGTCTTGATTGTTGGAATAACCCGGCACAAAAAAAGAAGGCGGTAAAACCGCCTTCTTTATAAGCTCAGGATTTCGCCTGACTTACATCTTAACTTCCCAAGCTAAACCAAAGGCGTTTTGATCCATCTTGATGCTGGGCAGACCACCTGGTCCACCTGCCTGATTCTGCTCATTTTCAGTAATGCGAGCGTAGTAACCATGTAATGTGCCGCTCCCATAGGTCTTGGAAAAACCGATGGTGAAGTGGTCTTCTGTAACCGCAGGTGCCAGAATATTGTTACCTACGTGAGTATCAGGAACCGGGGAATCGCCATGATTGAAACCAAAGCGA
>JAAELZ010000368.1 GCA_024226105.1 Pseudomonadota bacterium
ATCGGCAATACCGTCATCGTGGTCGAACACGATGAAGAAACCATTGATGCGGCCGATTTTGTGCTGGATATCGGCCCGGGCGCGGGCAAACATGGGGGGCACATCACCGCACAGGGCACGCCACAGCAAATCAAAGCCAACGAACGCTCGATTACCGGCCAATATTTGTCTGGCAAGCTGTCTATTGAGGTTCCTGTCGAACGAAAAAAACCGGAAAAAAACAGATGGCTGTCGATCGCGGGGGCCTCCGGCAACAACCTTAAGTCTGTTGAACTCACATTGCCAGTCGGCCTGCTCACCTGCATTACGGGCGTCTCCGGTTCCGGGAAATCAACCCTGATCAATGCCACTTTGCAGCCTGCAGTCGCCGAAGCACTGGGCCTGGTTCACGAAAGAGCCGCTCCGTTTGAAGAAGTTGACGGGCTTGAACACCTGGACAAAATTATCGCCATCAACCAAAGCCCGATTGGCCGTACCCCGCGTTCAAACCCGGCCACCTATACCGGCCTGTTCACGCATATACGCGATATTTTTACGCAAACTCAGGAAGCCAGGGCGCGCGGTTATAAACCGGGGCGCTTTTCCTTTAATGTCAAAGGCGGGCGCTGTGAGGCCTGTCACGGTGATGGTATGATCCGGGTAGAAATGCATTTTCTGCCCGATGTGTATGTCGCTTGCGATGTCTGCAGTGGTAGCCGCTATAACCGGGAAACGCTGGATATCAAATTCAAGGAAAAAAATATACGTGACGTACTTAATATGACCATCGAAGAAGCCGCAGATTTTTTCAGCGTTATACCGGTGATCAAACGCAAGCTTGATACGCTGCTGGATGTCGGCCTGGGTTACATTACCCTGGGCCAGAGCGCAATTACACTCTCCGGCGGAGAAGCACAACGCATCAAACTCTCACGTGAACTGTCCAAACGCGATACCGGGCGTACCCTGTATTTACTGGATGAGCCAACCACAGGCCTGCATTTTCACGACATCAAACAT
>JAAELZ010000369.1 GCA_024226105.1 Pseudomonadota bacterium
GGGTGGATAAGCGCAGCGCATCCACCAATTTTAAATACGAGTGCAATTCCCCTACTAAAACAGGAGGTGGGGATTGCTCCCCCCCCTTTGCCAAAAGGGGGGTTGGGGGTATTTTGGAACTGATTTCAGGACAATGATTTTCGTGGCTTTGTTCACCACAGCAAATCCCCCTCGATCCCCCTTTAACAAAGGGGGAAGTATTTACCGGCCTACATCAGGCCTTTAACAAACTCCAGCGTGTTATCAACCTCAAGATCCTGCTTGTCGCCACTGCTTCGATTGGCATACTCGATAACACCGCGCTCCAGCGCACGATCTCCCACGGTAAGGCGGTGAGGAATACCGATCAACTCCATATCCGCAAACATGACACCGGGGCGCTCTTTTCGATCATCCAGCAGCACGTCGATACCTGAGGCGGTAAGCGCCTCATACAATTCATCCGCACGCGCTTTCACATTCTCTGATTTGGCATAAGCAATGGCCACGATGGCGACCTGAAAAGGGGCGATTGAAACGGGCCAGATAATTCCCCTGTCATCGTGATTCTGTTCAATAGCAGCAGCGACGATGCGCGTAATACCAATTCCATAACAGCCCATTTCCGGGGTGCGCGCTTTACCCTGTTCATCCAGCACGGTTGCGCCCATGGCTTCGCTGTATTTTGTGCCCAGCTGAAAAATATGGCCGACTTCGATGCCGCGCTTTATTTCAAGCGTGCCCTTACCATCCGGGCAGGCATCGCCTTCGACCACGTTGCGCAGGTCGGCTACTTCCGGTTCGGCTACATCACGGCCCCAGTTAATGCCAAAATAGTGTTTGTCATCGATATTTGCACCGGCGCCAAAATCGCTCATCAGGGCAACCTCGCGATCCGCGATCATGGGTAGTGGCATATTGATTACGCCCAGTGAACCCGGTCCCGCACCGATTGCATTTCGAACCTCATCTTCATTGGCAAATTGCAGTGGCTCGGCCACTTTTTCGTGCTTGGCAGCCTTGATTTCATTCAGGCTTCGATCACCACGTACCAGCAGGGCCACCAGATCAGCATCAACTTCATCGGAAGCTTTAACGATCAGCGTTTTCATGGTCTTTTTAATCGGCAAATCAAATTTTTCGACCAGCGCCTGTATGGTTTTGATGTTAGGCGTTTCGTGCAAAGAGAGTTCTTCAATCGGTGCAGCGCGTTCACTGCTATCGGCAATGGCTTCAGCCATTTCTACGTTGGCAGCGTAATCAGATTCTGTTGAGAAGGCAATATCGTCTTCGCCTGAATCGGCCAGCACGTGAAATTCGTGCGAGGAATCACCACCGATGCTGCCCGAATCGGCACTCACCGGGCGATAATCAAACCCGATTCGGTCGAAAATTCGAATATAGGCATCGCGCATTTCTTCGTAAGATTCCTGCAATGATTCACGCGTAAGGTTGAATGAGTAGGCGTCTTTCATGATGAACTCCCGCGAGCGCATCACACCAAACCGGGGGCGGACTTCATCGCGAAACTTGGTCTGAATCTGGTAAAAATTGGCGGGTAGTTCCTTGTAGCTGCGAATCTCATTGCGCGCCAGCAGAGTGATGA
>JAAELZ010000370.1 GCA_024226105.1 Pseudomonadota bacterium
CCTCACCAAGATTTCGAACGCTGGCCAGTACTGAACGCAGCGCCGCAGGTTTAACTGGCTTATGGATAAATGCCAGATCGAGTTTCTCAGCCGTCTGTTTTAGTGTTTGCGAACGCTCTGCGGTTACAAGAACCGCCGGCAGATTTTGGCCAAGCAAGTCGCGAAGTCGCCTGATAGCATCGACCCCGGTCTCTTCATTTAGATGATAATCCATCAGCACAATGTCGGGGGTAACATTCAGTTTTTCTATCGTTTCAATGGCTCTCGCCGATGAGGGTGCGGTGATGACAAAGCATTTCCATTGTTCCAGGAGGCTGGACAGACCCTTGAGAACAAGTGGATCATTGTCAACGCACAATACCTTGATACCCGGCATGATGTTGTGCGTGAAAGGTATTATTGGAGCTGGCTTTTGGAATTCGGCAGCGATATCTGTTGTGCGTTCAACAATAACTTTGAACCGTGTTCCCCTTGCGAGAATGGAATCGATCTCGACCTTGTGGCCAAGCCTGGTGGAAATCCGTTCGACAATTGATAAACCCAATCCCAAACCGGCCGCAGTATTTACTCCTTCCGGCAGGCGTTTGAATTCTTTGAAGACGGATGGCTGATCTTCATGCGCGATACCGATACCTGTATCGAGAACTTCAATGCTGATATTGTTTCCGCTCCGGCGACAACCTACCAGGACCTTGCCATCAATGGTATACTTCAAGGCATTGGATATCAGATTTTGTAATAGTCGCTTCAACAGTGAAGGATCTGTGCGAACAACCAGAGAGGTTTTCACAAAAATCAATTCCAGTTTTTCTTTTTCGGCTAAGGGATGAAATTCGATTTTCAACTGCTCGAAAATGCGGTCCAGGTTGATCGCACTGAGTTTAATTTCTTCCGGAGAAGCATCCAGCCTCGAGATTGCCAGCACAACCCCCAGAATATCATCTACCGAATCCAGCGATTGGTTGACGCTCAGGGCAAACTCCTGATCGCGTTCGTCTTCGAGCCTTTCCATCAGGGTCGAAGTATAAAGTCGTGCCGCATTAAGGGGCTGCAGGATATCGTGGCTGGCCGCAGCCAGAAACCGGGTTTTATCCTGATTGGCCTGATCGGCAATTCGGGTGGCTTTTTCCAGTCTTTTGTTGAGTGCCGTCAGTTCAACGGTTCGTTCTTCAACCCTGTTCTCCAGCATGACATTTGCGTCACGCAACGCCTTGGCGGAAAGCACCCGATCCGTATTGTCCTGCCAGGTCAGAACCAGCCCACCCTGCGGCATTAATGCAGAGCGTACCTCAATTATTTTGCCATCAGCAGGCAGTTCAAATTGCCATGTGCTTTCCAGGTCAATCAGGTTACGGGTAATGGATTCTTCATCGTAACCAATTTGATCCAGCTGATTGTGTTCAACAATCTCGCCAATTATTGTCGAAAATGAAGTTCCCGCCGTGCCAATAATAATCGGCAAGTTCAGCATTTCGCGAAATTGTCTGTTCCAGGAAGATAATCGGTAATCTGCATCAAATACGCAAATGCCCTGTTCAATCTGATCGATAGCAGTTTGCAACACGCCACGGTTGAATTGCAGAGCCTGCGAGGCATCATCTAGTAATTTGATTTCGGATTTGGATGAATGGTCCAGGCGTTTGATCAGAAGACTGTGCACCAGTCTCGAGGTTGAAGTGCCAACCGCACTTGCCAGCAATTGCTCCGAAAATTGAAGCAGATTTGCATCAATGGGATCGGCATCTGAAAGGACAATTTTGTTTCGTAATTTGTAGGTATCAAAAGATCGTATGGTACGTTGTTTTCCCAAATACTGTGTGACAGTTTCCATCAGATCGGAAACAGTAATGTTGGAGTTTGTCAGATTGATACCGGCTAGGGGACGATTAGTCTGCTGAACAAATACAGTCGACTGGATCAGCTCCAAAGCATTGGATTGGCGAGACAAAGAACCTAGTATCATTCCAATTGTATTTAATGACAGACTTAAAAATACCCCATTGCCAAGCGGGCTTAAATCCAGATTGAACAATCGCTCGGGACGTAGCCAGTTTAGGCCAAAAAGACCTTCACGCATCAGTATATTATCCGGTGACAGTAAAGTTGGCAGAAGCAGTGTGAATGTCCATATACAAAACCCGATCAGCATGCCGGTCAGCGCGCCACGTGAGTTGGCCCGACGCCAGAACAAACCAATAAAAAAAGCCGGTGCAAGCTGGGCGATCGCTGCAAACGAAATAAGACCGATTGAAACCAGCCCGGCCGAATTGTCAGCGGCCTGATAATAGGAATACGCTGCAAACAGCAGAATAAAAATAGTTGTTCTGCGGATATTGAGAATTAACTGTTCCATATTACGTGGACCTGACTGGTCACGATCAGCTTTCTGGCGAAGAAGTAGTGGCAGCACAATGTGGTTTGAAACCATGATGGCAAGGGCGACACATGCCACGATTACCATGGCTGTACCGGCTGACAATCCCCCTAGAAATGCAAACAGCGATCCAAACGTAGATCCTTGCGACATCGGCAACTGCAATACAAAATTGTCCGCCGGCACGCTATCCTTGAACATAATCAGTCCTGCCAGTGCGATCGGAATGACAAAAATGTTTATAGCGACAAGATATAACGGGAACAGCCAACGAGCTTTTGCCAACTCACCAAAAGACTTGTTCTCGACAACTGCAACATGAAATTGTCTTGGCAAAAGCAGAAAAGCCAAAGCGCTGAGCACCAGCAAAAGCAGGAAATTACCACTGTCAAAGCCCTGTTCCAGATAGCGCTCTATGATGCCGTTTTCATTGGCTTTGGTCCACAAATCCTCAAAGCCATCAAAAATCCAGAATGTAACAAATATGCCGACCGTCAGGAATGCCAGCAATTTGACAACCGATTCCATGGCAACTGCCAGCATCATCCCATGCTGATGTTCAGTCGCATCAGCATGTCTGGTGCCAAATAATATTGCAAAAATAGCAAGAACCAATGCTATTATTAGCGTAATATTACTCAGCAGGGATTCTGGAGGTTGCAATCCGATTGCATAATGCGAGATCAATGTTGAAACTGAATCAGAGATGGCTACCAATTGCAATGCAATATAGGGAACCGTACCAACCACCGCGATGCTGGCGGCTACCCCGCCAACCACAACACTTTTACCGTAGCGCGCCCCAAGGAAGTCTGCAACTGAAGTAATTCTCTGACTTTTTGATAACAAAAGTACCTGTTGCAATAATGGGTAACCGACTGTGATTATCAGAATAGGCCCCAGGTAGATCGCGATGAAATTGATGCCGCCGGAAACGGCAAATCCAACTGACCCGAATATTGTCCATGTTGTGCAGTATATGGCCAGACTAAGGGCATAAATATACGGCCTGCCACGGGTACCACCTTCGCGGTGTTTTTGGGAATCGCCATATTTTGCGACCGCAAACAATATTCCGATATAGATAATGGTCGTCAGTATGACGACCCATCCCTGAAGCATTTCCAAATCTCCCGATTGAGACATAAAACCATAAATGGCTGGTTTAATCCAATAGCCAATAGTATCATCGGCCCCTGTCGGTATTTGATACCCTTATTACGGCTATATCGACAGTTCAAATCGAGTATGACAACGGTGTTAACTCTGTCAATCAGACCTGTAGGAGATATCCATGTTAAAAGAATTCAAGACATTCATCATGAAGGGTAATGTGATGGACCTTGCCGTTGGTGTAATTATCGGCGGAGCATTCGCAACAATTGTTAAATCGTTGACCAACGATATCATCATGCCGATTGTCGGGGCGATTTTCGGCGGATTTGATTTTTCCGAATATTTTGCGCCGCTTTCAGCCGACGTTACTGCCACAAATCTTGATTCTGCGAGGGAACAGGGAGCGGTTTTAGCCTATGGTAGTTTTATTACCGCGACTGTCAATTTTCTGATTCTCGGGTTCATTATTTTTTTTATGATCAAATCTCTCAATAAACTGATGGGGAAAGAAGAAAAAGCTCCAAAAGCACCACCCGTGCCGCCAGCAGAAGTGGTCTTGCTTGGTGAAATCCGGGATTTATTGAAAACTCAGAAATAGTCGCCGGTAACGGGCAGGTTAACTATTGTCTGATATTGGATTGATATGTCGGATTGGCCCCGCTCACAGGGCTTTGTTAACGTTTTTCATGATCGATCAAACTTGGAGTAGTGTTTTGAAACGAATTATCAAAGCTTTCATTTTCTCAATGGCGGCAATAAAGTTTGGTTGGAAAAATGAGGCAGCCTTGCGCCAGGAACTGGTCATATTTGTTGTCGCCATTCCGGTTGCCTTGTTGATAACGTCAAATCCATGGAAAATTCTTGTGATGCTGGGAGCTCTGCTGGTTTTGCTGGCGGTGGAGTTTCTCAATACCGGTATAGAAAAATTGGCGGACCGGATCACCACAGAATCTGATCCACTGATCAAGATTGCCAAGGATTGTGGATCAGCAGCGGTGCTGATGGCGTTGGTGCTTGCGGGTAGCGTATGGATTTTGGCTTTATGGGAAAGGCTTTATTATTAGCAACTGGTTGCGGTGAAATAAAAAAAACGGATCGCCTTATGCGACCCGCTTTGTTTGATCAGGCTTGATTGTACTCTGGTTCAGTTACGAACGGCCGGTGTTTCAACCGTGAGCCCATTACCCCTTGCAGCCAGATAGACTTCCAGTGCGGTGAACTCGTCAGAACCGCGCTTGAATGGTTTTGCCCGGATATTCTTCATGCAGCCCTTGAAGCGGCGATGGATGGAACCAAGGCCGGCCCATTTCAGGCGATAGGTCGGGAAGCCATTGATATGGCCCTGGGACAGGTGATCAGCACGGATCATGTTGCCATAATTCTCCTCATGACAATTCGCACATGACATGTTCAACTGGCCAACCCGGCTGTAATAAAGCTCCTTGCCCTTGGCATTCCACGTCGCCATATCACCTTCCGATATATTCACATTCACCGCCGAGCCACGTGACTGAAGGCCGACATAAGCAGTCATCGCCAGCATCTGCGTGGCTTCCCATTTCCATTTCTCAGCCCCCATCCGCGTGGTACGGCATTCATTGATCTGGGTTTCCATCGTATGGGGACGGTTAAGCGCCGCATTCCATTTCGGATATACCGCACGAACCCCCTTCATGCTGGTCGAGGCATCATCATGACATGAGGCACATGATTTACCCTCACTGCCATCAACCTCGCTCCACAAGGCCTCTCCCGTATCAACCGCAGGAAAGCCCGGGTTCTCAAAGTCATCCAGTTGCAGGGTCTGGGTCTCTGATGTGCGAAAGCGCCAGCCTGAATACAAATGCTCAAGCGGATGGTCGGCTGCCGGCTTCACATCCGTCGCCAGGGTCTGGCCATTATCCATTGTCATCACTGCATCATTGGGGTCTGCCAGCGCTTCACGGGTCGAAGACAGGCTGATTGCTGCAACAAGTCCCGCAGCTATCCCTGCGTTCACAAGTCCTGATCTGCCCTTCATGCCGGATACGGCTTTCAGGCTGCTAAGATATTCTGAAATCATATTTGCTCCTCCCAAAACAAAGAAAAGTACCAACTCTATTAAAACCCTTGCCGGAACCCTCCGGCGTCCTTCATGCCAGGCCCGAACCTCCCGGCTGTTTTCAATATGGCAGTGTCAGCTAGCAGGCACCACCGATATCATCTATCCCACACTGATTGACTTCTTTGCCTCATATACCGAACCGTCATCATCAACCCATGTGAAGTGAAACTCTCCACTCTCATCCACCCGAGAGGTGAACTGGATATACGGATTGGCCGAAATCGCCGGCTCCAGAGCCGCCTCAAACACCGTCTTGCCATTAAACTGCGCCTTGAACGCATTGATGATCTTGCGTGGGATCAACTCGCCGCTCTTCTTGTCCTTGCGACGGCCCGATTCCATCTTGTGGCTGATCAGCGTCTTGATCGTGATCACTTCACCGGCAGCCGCCTTCTTGGGTACTTTAACGCGTGGTTTTGCCATTTTAACTTGTCTCCATTATCTTCCCGATTGTTCCTGTCGATCAAAGCCTCTAGCCGCCACAACCACCAATCGTTACCTTCACCGTCTTGACATCCTGATACAGCGAACCATCACTCATCTTGGCAATCGCTATCAGTTCCTGGGTCTTGGCCAGACGGATACGCGTCGAGGCCGCAGCCTTGCCACTCATCGCCGTGAACTTGAACGTCACCACCCCAGGGGCAGGATTGCCGGTCGCCACTATCAGCA
>JAAELZ010000371.1 GCA_024226105.1 Pseudomonadota bacterium
GTGACGCCCGTTACGTCAGACATGCCCTTAAGGATCTTCTGATGCAGAGAATCGCTCAGATATCCTGCGGGTACGAAGACGCGAATGACTGTGACGGCCTGCGGAATGATCCGGTATTTAAAATACTCGCGGGCCGTTATCCTGAAATCGGCGACGCCCTTTCAAGCCAGCCGACCATGAGCCGTTTTGAGAATTCGATCTTGCGCACGACGCTTTATCGTCTCGCGACCGTGTTCGTCGACGCTTCAGTCGCCTCTTATGCAGCCCCTCCTCCCGTGATCGTACCAGATTTCGACGACACAGAAGACAGGGTACACGGAAATCAGCAGCTAAACCTTTTCAACGGTTATTACGGGAATCACTGCTTCATGCCTCTTCATGTATACGAGGGGTTGAGCGGAAAACTGATTGCGACAATTCTCAAGCCCGGTAAGCGCAGCGACGGAAAACAGATTCTTTCCATTGTAAAACGCCTGGTCGACTGTCTTCATGCAGAACAGCCGGAAACCCTGATCATATTCCGGGGAGACAGTCATTTCGCATATCCGGTGGTGATGAATTTTATTGAGGCGACTGAAAATGTGATGTATGTCACAGGTCTGACCGGCAATGCCCGCCTGAAGTGAAAAGCCGAAGACGTTATCGGGCGCGCTGTCAGAATTTATGAAAAACATGGCTGAAAAGTCGTGCTTTTCCACTCATTTTATTATCAGGCCGGATCGTGAGATAAACCCCGCCGCGTCATCGTCAAAGCGGTGGTCACCGACTCGGGTAAAAATATTCGCTTCATTGTCACCGACATGGAAGCGGCGAAAGCCTCCGTGCTGTATAAGCGGATATACTGCGCACGAGGCGAGGATGTGCTTTTCATCAAAGA
>JAAELZ010000372.1 GCA_024226105.1 Pseudomonadota bacterium
AGTTTTTCGCCAGCAGCGACTGGTGAACTTGTTCGAAAAAATTCTGCACCGAACAGGATCAAGGTTTCCAGTCAGGATTTAGAGTGGCTGCTGTTTCCCGGGCCCGAAATGCGAATTCATCCCGGCCCTGCGCCGCATAAACCTGCGCCAGGGCATACCAGAATGCAGTCCTGTTCGGTGATGCCTGTGTCAATTCTTCCAGCAGGCGAATGGACAGATCATGCTGACCGAAGCGCGCAAGCAATAACGCGCCATTATACTTGATTCGATAGTTCTCCGGCTGATCTCTTAAGGCTGCGTTTACCAGTACACCGGCCCGCTGGAAAACCTGCTCCACCCTCTGCGCTTTGCTCGCGTCCAGGCTTTCGTCGCCCATATTCTTAAGTAGATTGTCGAACACCGCCAGCTTTGAATTGCTCGCATACCTCAATCGCGACTCGGGCAGTTTCAAGATTGCGCCAAGCGCCCTGCTGTTCAACGCCAGCGGGTTATTCATCAAACTCGCAAAACGCATATTTTCCTCATATGGCCGGATATTGAGGCTATAAATGAAAAATATTGAAATCAGTATCAAACCCAGTGAAACAAACTTAAGCCCCGGGCCTACATCTAGCTGTTGAACAGTGCGCTCCGGCACCGGTTCTTTTGACGAGTTCAATATAAATGCCATCACGCTAATCCAGATCAGCGTACTTGAAAAGGTGTCAAACCCGACCAGATTTTTTACCATAAATGCGGTAAGCAAGCCCGTAACGATACTTTTTTTCAGCATCGTCCAGCTTTTTACTTGCCAAACCATCCAGATCGGAATACCCAGCATCAGGCAGTACAATGCCAAACCCGGAACACCGGAAGCAAGCAGCACATCCAGGTAGGCGTTATGCGCGCGATCAAACCACAGTTTGGCGCGGTCAATCACGCCCGG
>JAAELZ010000373.1 GCA_024226105.1 Pseudomonadota bacterium
ACCTATAAAACCATATTCCGTAAGTTGATCAATAAACCCCAGGATATCCTGATCAATGCTCTCGGGAGTTTCATCAAACTCATTGTGCAATGTTTCAATAATCTGTTTAACGGATCGACTACCGTCAAGCAGTTTCCAGGTCGCCACGCCAACCGGGTTTATGCCTACTGCATTGGCGGTATCGGGATTGAACAATATCGCCCAGTCATCAAATTCTTCTCTTAAAACGATGTCTGAATTGGGAAGCGGTATGAAGTCATTTTGCATTTTTATATCTCTTTGTTGTGTACCCATCCCGTCTGTGTGGATGTGCTTTTAATTTTATTACTGGCTTATCATCCCGCGTACAGCGAGATTTTCAAGGAACGTGATAACATCCTGCCGCACCTGCCCCTCGGGCGCATCATACTCTTCAACCACCTGTTCAATCAACTGTTGAACCGTATGGGTTCCGTCGAGTAAGCTCCATATCAACGCGCCCGAGTTTGCCAGGGTAAACAGGGCGTCCTGGTTCGCTGAACCGTTTTGAGAATTGACAGGCACCAGAATGGTCTCGCCCTCTAACACCTTGAACAGAATCTGCTCTGAACGCTGGTATTTTTCCCCGATTTTAATTTCACGTATCATTTTAAACAGGCTTTAGTCCGGGTTAGCTTGAGACAGATATGGCTGGATACCATGACTGCAGTTTCTGTAGCACGTAGTCTTCTATCATCTGGAAATAATCAGGAGGACAATAGCCGCTGATGCATGATCGGCAAATGGTAATGACCGCCGGCTGAATATTTTTATCGACCAGGGTCCGGCATAGTTTGTCTACTTCCCGCTTTATTTCCGATTCTGTCGGCAGGTGCTCTTTATCATCGCGTTTTTTAAACTGGACAGTGGCAACAAAAGCCTCTGCCCGTTTCTCGAAGCCGATCTCAAGCCCACTATAGCGCAAAGCCGGGTTCTCATCGAAAAATTTTTCTCTGTTTTGATATTGATCGGCGGTGATGGCGAGCTCGTAACTCATCCTGTTTGTAATTGAATCCGTGCAGGCAAAATAGTCGAGGTCGATATCCAGTATGACGTTTCTGTTCCCCGGAATACGCTCTACATCCGTCATGATATAGCCATATTCTGTCAAATCCGGGTAGGTAAATTCCAGTTTTGTTTTCTCAGAGTCCGGTATCTTGATACCATGCTTGAGGACCTTACCCTCGCCAAATGCTGTTGCCACATTGGTTCTGCTCTGCCTTCTTGCAAATTTTCGCCAGCCCGGGTAGACAAAACAGATATTTCGAACCAGATTATTGAGAACTGCGGGAATGATAAAATTGGCAATGCTCATTTCCCGGCAAGCAATCTTATGATAACGGGCGAGGTAGTCGTCATCATCCGCCTCTTTCCAGTATAGGGAGTGTTGTAACTTCTGAAGCTGCGCCATATCGCTGTGGGCATCGACATGAAATATATCCAGGGCCTGGTTGAAATAACCTTCGTGATGCGCCCGGTGCCAGAAATAGTAGGCTTCGTTGTGTTCGTCAAACAGATAGGTCGGGATAATTTTTATCATGGGATGAATTTTAAACCACCGGTATTTGTTTATCTACTGCAAGACTCTAGCGTGTAAGTCTTTCATTTTCACCACCCTGTCCGCCAGCGCCACACCCGCCGGGCGGTGCGTGATCAGGATCACGGTTCTCTCTTCCAGCAAGGCTCTGCACTCCTTAATAAACTCCAGCTCACCCTGCGGATCGAACATCGCGGTTGCCTCATCCAGAACCAGAATGGGCGGGTCTTTTAGCAGCGTTCTTGCCAGTGAGAGCCGCTGGCGCTGGCCACCTGAAAGACGGACGCCCTGATCGCCGATCGTTGTATCATACCCTTCCGGCAATAGCATGATGAATTCATCTGCCCCGGATACGCGGGCTGCCTGCCTGATATCTTCTTCACTCGCGTCAAAACGGCCATAAGCAATGTTGTCGGCCACACTGCTGTTGAGTAACAATGTATGTTGGGCGACCAGGCCAATTGAATTGCGTACACTTTCCAGGCTATGTTCATTAATGTCTTTTCCGTCAATCGTGATCCGACCTGAATCGGGTTTGACAAATCGCATTAACAGGTGCACCAGCGTGCTCTTGCCGGAGCCGTTTGCCCCGGTCAGCGCGATGGTTTCCCCCGCTTTTATTTCAAGATTAGTGTTCCTCAACACCGGTTCTCTCCCCGGGTAGGAAAAACAGACGTCTTCAAATAGTATGTGGCCTCCTGCCCGGGGCAACGGCGGCAGAGCCGCATCAAACGGTTCACCCTGTTCGGCAAAAAATACAAGCAGCCGTTCAGCGGCACCACGGGTGCGCTGAACCTGGCTATAGACGTTGGCCAGGCCTGAAATCGGGCCGCTCATCAGCCTGGCATACAGTAGCAGGCTGACCAGTTCTGCGGGGGTGATTTCTCCTGCAACAACCCGTTTAATCCCTAACCAGAACAACAATAACAGGCCCACGCCAGCCAAAAGGCCCACAGTGGGGGAAAGTACTGACTGCACCAAGATCTGCCGCCTGGAAAGCGAGAGTAACTCGGTATTCCGCTCAGCAAAGCGTTCTGCCTCCAGGCCCTCCCGGCCGAATGACTTGATCACCGGCAACAATCCGAGATTTTCCTCAACCAGAGAGATTATCCGCGACCATGCATGCATCCATTCAGTGGCCAGCGGGCGGATTTTACGACCGATGAGCTTCATGGCAATGAAATACGCGGGTAGCAGCAGTACCGCAACCAGCGCGATTTGCAGGTCGATGCGTAGCATAATGAACAGGGCGCCGAAGAAAGTCAGTAGCAGAGGCAACAGGGCAACCAGTGTGCTGGTGACAAAATTACTAATGACGGCGGCGTCATTGCTCAGCAAAGACAGGGATTCGCCTGCCGGGCGCGCATGGAAATAACTGATAGGCAGCACCTGCATGTGTTCATATACGCGCTTGCGCATACTACTGGCCATTCTCGCGCCGGTGGCACCAACCAGGTAACTTCTGAAAACGCTGATAGCGCTGTTGACTACCATCAGGATCATCCAGAGCAATAATATCATCTGGATAGCCTCCAGGTCGATGCCGCTGTCATCCATTATCGCCGCAACCATCTGGCCCGCGATCCATGGCTGCGCCAGGGATGTCAGGCTGCCCGCCAGCAATAAAACCAGAATCAGCAACAAGGTGGCACGCTGGGGCGTGACGTATTGCAAAAGATGAATAAATTTCACAAATGTACGTCCGAACTGTCGAAGTTAAAGTCAGGTTGCCAGCGCGCTGACGAACGCGCAAAAAAACAGATCACTGTTTAGAAGAAGTACGATATTACACCACCAAACCGTGACGGGGCAACACACCATGACCCTTGCCACCAATAAAACCAAAGGTCTATTTTTTACCGGTAGCCTGGAGGTTTCGCCAGGCGTGCTCTGTGAATCACAGGTGCACGGTTGCTGAGGAAATCAGCTTGTTTTTCGTGTGCCATTTTATCAGAAACGGGGATTACTCGTAGTTTTGTCTAATGGTTATAGTTTCTGAGCAGGCTCCAAATAGCATGGATTAAAGACCCGCCTGGCTTAGCTACGCTTAAATTGGTACCGGGACTTTAATCCCGGTTTTCATGCCTTTTTAGCAGGACTGAAGTCCCGCTTACTCTATGAATGAGGCCCATGCTTAAGCCCCGGAACTCTTTGTGTGAAGTCCTGCTTACTTTTGCCTTTATACGTTAAAGCGAAAATGCAGAACATCGCCGTCCTGGACGATATAGTCTTTTCCCTCAAGGCGTAGTTTTCCGGCTTCCTTTGCGCCGTGTTCACCTTCGTACTTTATAAAATCATCGTAAGCGATGGTTTCTGCGCGA
>JAAELZ010000374.1 GCA_024226105.1 Pseudomonadota bacterium
GTGCCGGCCCTGGAAACGGCGGGTGTACGTGAACTCATCAATGGCCCGGAAAGTTTCACCCCGGATGGTAACTTCATCCTTGGCGAAGCGCCGGAACTGGACGGCTATTTTGTCGCTGCGGGTTTTAATGCCTTTGGTATTGCCTCTGGCGGTGGCGCAGGCAAGGCACTGGCGGAGTGGATCATTGGCGGTGAGCCCCCTTACGATCTCTGGGCGGTGGATATTCGCCGTTTCGGGCCACCCCACCAGGATATAAACTGGGTGCGAACGCGTACTGAAGAAATGTACGGCAAACACTACACCATGGCCTGGCCCCTGGAGGAACATGATACCGCACGCCCGGTGCGCCGCTCACCCCTGTATTCAACCTTAAAAGAACAAGGCGCCTGTTTTGGTGAAAAACTCGGCTGGGAACGCCCCAACTGGTTTGCGCCGCAAGGTGTTAAGGCCGAGGACGAGTATTCCTTTGAACGGCAAAACTGGTTTGAACACGTCGGCAACGAACATCGCGCCACGCGCAGTGGTGTGGCCCTTTTTGATCAAACCTCGTTTGCAAAATTCCTGTTGATCGGCGAAGATTCTGTAAAGGCGCTCAACTGGATATGTGCCAATAATATCGATCGCCCCGTAGGTTCGCTGATCTATACCCAGATGCTCAACAAACGCGGCGGCATCGAGTGTGATTTAACCGTTGCGAGGATTGCAAAAAA
>JAAELZ010000375.1 GCA_024226105.1 Pseudomonadota bacterium
ACCAAAATTAACCAGGCCTGGTCCCGCTCTCTGGGTGAGTGTTTACGCTCCGTTTCCAAAAAAGGGGTCGCTCTGGGCGCCCTCTGTACCGGCACTTATCTGCTGGCAAAAGCCGACCTGCTGGACGGTTATCGCTGCACCATTCACTGGGAGCGCCTGGCCTCAACCCGGGAAGAGTTTCCCAAGCTGAACCTGACCGACGATATCTACGAAATCGATAGAAATCGCTACACCTGCGCAGGCGGTACCACGCCCATCGATATGATGCTGGAATTGATTTCCTACGACCACGGCTCGAGTATGTCGGCGGCGATTTCCGAGTCGTTTCTGGTAGACCGGGTGCGCAGCATGCAGGACCACCAGCGTATCCCCTTACGTCAAAAACTGGGCACCAGCCAGCCCAAATTGACCGAAGCCGTGCTGCTGATGGAATCCAACCTTGAAGAGCCGTTGAGCCCGGATGAACTTGCCAGTTACGTCAGTATTTCACGCCGCCAGCTGGAACGACTCTTTCGCAGCTATTTACAGTGCACGCCAACCCAATACTATCTGGGCCTGCGCCTGAGAAATGCGCGCCTGCTATTGCTGCAAACTGAAAAATCTATTGTTGAAATTTCGCTCGCCTGCGGCTTCGCCTCCGCACCGCATTTCAGCAAATGCTATCGCGACCTGTTCGGGCTGCCGCCAAGAGACGAGCGACGATTGCTGCTGACACATGAGGCGATACCCGCTTCCAGTACGGACTTAGTGTAAGCTCTAATCAAAGAATTTGCGGGGTCTTTTATAGCTAGCCTGAATACCTCCACACCAATTGACCGAAGCTAGTCATTGCGAACATAGCGTGGCAATCTGAATGATTCTAGTTTCTCGGAGTATAAACTTATAGATTGCCACGTCACTACGTTCCTCGCAATGACCCAATTCTTCTTTTGCGGGTGAAATATACCTACTTAATAGATCTCCACGCCAATTGGCCGGCAGATATCCAGTGGATCTACCGCCCCTTCACCCCATATAGGTTTCGACATATCACCGTGCGGGCAGGCGGACAACGCGCAAATTAGATCGATTTCCGCATAGAATTCAAAATAGTCTCCCTTTTTCGCCGGGCAGGGTTTCACAAAGTACTGCTCTGTATCCGGCGTCAGCCCGGTCACCTGAAAAATATTAATCACATCGTGTACATCACTTTCCTGGAGGCCGTATTCCTGAACCGCACGTAACAGGTTGGAGTGACAGCAGGTATCAAGCTGCTCGCCCGTGAGGATTTTATGGACATAGGGATCACAACGCGTGCCCAGCAAGTCATGGCAACCGGCGCCATCACTATCGATTCCATAGTGGATGGATTCATCGCTGACGGTAATGATCGGCCGCAAATAAGGCAGGCAAGACCAAAGCTGATCATAGGGGTTGACGTGTGCTCCCACCAACTGACGCGTACGCGAGGCCCAGAAGCGCTCTTTGGTATCGTGCAAATTCCAGGCATTGAAGTCGACAACCTGCGGCCCTTCAATCGCAACAATCCGGCAAAGCTGCCCGGCCTTCATGGTCCAGGCTTTACCCGAGCGCCTCGGTACTTCAAACGTTTTGAGTGGTGAAGCGCCACTATTGCGTATCGCCTGTTTTGCATAGAATTCTTTATCAACAGCGAACGGCGAGCCTTCGTTAGCGGAGTACAGGGGGGCTGGCATGGTTATTGTACCGGGTTGTTTGACCTGGGTTGCATGCTATCATTTTTAAGCCTGTTTTGGCTATGCGAACGGGGCCGAAACCACGGCACCTATTTTCCCCTCTTTGATAAAGAGGGGTTAGGGGAGATTTGCGAAGTTTCTTCAGGCGCAGGGTTTTCAGAGTACGGGTTACCTCTGAAAATCCCCCTCTATCCCCCTTTAATAAAGGGGGAGGATCAAATGCTCGAACGGGAAACGGGGCTTCGGTCCCGTCGCAATCACGTTGATGTTCTGCGTGAACTACGACGCCTGCGCCGGCCCGAATTACCGCTGGCCCCGCTAACCTCTGCACGTTCCGGCAGGGTAACTACCTCTGAAAGATTCGGGAATTCATCGTGCTTATGTGGAATAGCCATTGCCGCAACAAAATAGTCCTGGAACCGGGTTTCTGTTGCCGTTTCTATTTTCTCCAGGCGCTCCACTTCAGCTTCAATTTCTGCTCGCGCTGACTGGCTGACCAATGCTATCCGAGCACCTGTACCTGCCGCGTTACCCACTGCCTGAACGTGAGCCAGCGGGCAATCTGGAATCATACCCAGCACCATGGCATATTTGGGATCAATATGAGCACCAAACGCCCCGGCAAGGCGAATGCGCTCGATACGCTTGATGCCAAGCTTATCCATGAGTAACATAACACTCGCGTATAGCGTCGCTTTCGCAAGCTGAATGGCACGCACATCATTCTGAGTAATGATGATACCCGGCGCCCCCTCAGTGAGACGATAAGCAAAGGTTTTACCATTCGACTCAACGCGCGAAAACATGGCGGCTTTTTCCGCATTGATTACACCATCGGCACGAATCACGCCGGCCAGAAATAATTCTGCGATTGCTTCGATAATGCCCGAACCGCAAATTCCGGTTACGCCGGTTTTTTCAGCCGCCTCATCAAATCCCGGCTCATCTGACCAGGCTTCCACGCCAATCACTTTAAACCTGGGTTCCAGGGTCTGTGGGTCGATTCTCACGCGTTCGATGGCCCCCGGCGCCGCACGCTGACCATGGGTAATTTGCGCGCCTTCAAAAGCGGGGCCGGTTGGAGACGAAGCGGCAACGACTTTATCCCTGTTACCCAAAATAATTTCGGCATTGGTGCCGACATCGATGATCAGCGTAATCGCTTCCTGCCTGTAGGGCGCTTCAGACAATACTACCGCAGCGGCATCTGCCCCCACGTGACCGGCAATGCAGGGCAGCAGGTATACACGCGCGCCCGAGGCCAGCCCTATACCCAGTTCACGTGCCGGCAAATTCAACGAAGCCTGGGTCGCCA
>JAAELZ010000376.1 GCA_024226105.1 Pseudomonadota bacterium
ACAATGAGGCATCGACTACGCACTCCCGAGGGCAAAGCACTTTATGCCAAGCGCAAGTCTACCGTGGAAACCGTGTTTGGAATCATCAAGGAAGTACTTGGCTTTCGCCGCTTTCACCTTCGAGGTTTTGAATCAGTGCAAGGCGAATGGAGTTTGGTGTGTATGGCCTGGAATATGAAGCGAATGTACGCTTTGGCGAATTGAAATGGCAAAGGAAAGGTATATCTCGAGAAAATACACGCGACTGAGCATGAATTATATTCTGTTAGGCCAAAAATTCAGACTCAAATCTGGAAGCGACTCATTTACCTTTTATGCCGGGCAGCTAAACCCGACAGACTCCTAGAACATTTTTTTTACGGTCCGGTTCACTTGCCCGCACCAGGACTCATCTATTTTCGCCAATAGCCAGGATATCAGGAACAACAAAGGCACTGTCAGGACAAACGTCACGATGACGCTGCTTTGATATCCGATCATATCCAAAAGTGCGAGGAACACAGCGGTGGAGAAGCTAAACATCAATGGCACATGGATAACATACAAAGCAAAGGAGCAGCGGCCCAGGAGACGACCCGTGCGTCCATCCAGCAATTTGTATAAGCCGTCATAGCTCAAGATCATCTGGATCAGAATTACTGAGGCCAGTGAATGCAGCACAATTCGCAATGTCTTCATTAATTGGTGGCTTTGATGATGCATAAAACTGTAAATGCCACGCGCCGGTTCCGTATAACCAAACATTAGAATAACGACCACAAGCCCTATAATAAGTAGAGCCCGGTTTGCATGAACAAGTGGCATTGATGGACGAACCTGGCAACGATAGTAGCTTAGAAAGCACCCCATGATAAAGGCGCACATATAGGGGCTGGTGTAGTACGCGGTAACCATAAAAAGAACAAACAGTATCAATGCCTGTTTACGACCGGCACCATTTACCAGCGGAATCAAGCCAAATACCAGCAGGCTACCGATCAACTCATAATGCATGGTCCATAAGCTGGTATTGAGATTGTGGTCGCCCCGGAAAAACGTATAGAAAAACCCCTGGCGAAAAGCGTCTAAAAAAGACAGTACGCGAAAATCGTCTTTAGAAGCGGCGAAATGTAACATCCATTTTGATTGGGTTGCCCATGCCGCCTCAGTATAACTGTACAGGCCGTAGTGAAGCATCATCCACGAAAGCAATGTCGATATTAGCGCTAGTGGAAAAAGCCGTGGCCAGCGCTTAATCACTGAGACTAATAAACCATCGTTGCTGCCTCGATTAAAATAACCATAAGAAAGCACAAACCCGGACAAAACGAAAAAAAACGTCACCGCCGCATGTCCGTTAATCAAAAAGAAAAATGCCGCTGCCGTCTCCTGACCAGGGTATTGTGGTGCAAACCCCAGCAGGAAGTGATACAGAAAAACGACGAATGCCGCGATCCCCCGCATTGACTCCAAAGGTGTAATTTTGTGGCTGGCTGTTTTTTCGAAGGCTTTAACGGACACAGACATAGTTGGTGGCTACTGGATTTGTCAGGCGTTTGTCGAATTTGGCTATTTTGGAGCAATCTCCGACGGGTTTCTAGTATATATGGGCTGGCGGCCTAACCCTATACCTAATCACACGCTCACCTGCATTGCCTGCCTGTCGTTCAATTAGAGGGGCGACTCCCCATCAGCGGGAAACTTTGGACACAGAGCTTCGTACAAATTCACTAAAAATCGACTGACGGTGCTTTCCGGCCATTGAGAGAGCCAAGCACTTTCCCCACAACTGCCCAATTTCAGTTAGCCGCACCCGGAAGCTTGGCGGCAAGTATAATAGAGTGGTAAAGTCTCCCCTCTCTCTTCCGACGAATCACTGAAGAATGCCCGAATGACAATTATCAGGGATGCGATATTTCTAAGTGCAGCGGAGCTGTTTCCCCATCAGCAGGCCGCCTGGGAGAGGCAAAAACACTACGTTCAGCAACACTCCACTTTTTATAAAATACTTTGGGACGGAAAAACGCCGCCATCGGACCTGCGAGATCTTCCAGAACTCCCCCTGTCTGAAAAAGCTCAGATAAGGATATCCCAGGATCAGTATCCGCCCTTTGGAAACTATCTTGCATCAGAACCAAAAACGGTTAATCGTCTTCATCGCACCTCTGGCACCTCCGGACAGGCGAT
Source organism: Pseudomonadota bacterium (assembly GCA_024226105.1). GTDB lineage: Bacteria > Pseudomonadota > Gammaproteobacteria > Arenicellales > Poriferihabitantaceae > JAAELZ01. The sequence goes on from JAAELZ010000376.1 coordinate 2,167, forward strand.
GAATCTGGGGCTCTCACGTCGTGATAGCGAAATCACTGAAATAGTCGGTGGGCGTTGTCAAACTGCCGCCGGTTTAGGCCCGGAGCATACCGTTGTTCATTGCCTCAATTACCAAATGTGGATGGGCGGACTAACAGACCACATGACACTGGAGCGAACCGGTGCGACGGTTGTACCTTTCGGCGTGGGCGGGTCAGAGCTTCTGATTCGCACCATACGCGAAATTGGAATAAACGCCATTTCCTGTACACCATCCTACCCTGCTGTTCTGGAACGAGTTTTACAGGAGTACTTTCCCGGGCTGTCTCCGGCAGATCTGGGGTTAAAGCTTGGCCTGTTCGGCGGTGAACCCGGACTTGACAACCTTGAGCTACGACAACGAATAAGAGAAACCTGGGGCCTGGAACCCCGCAATGCGAACTATGGCGTATCGGATGTTTTCTGCAATTTTGCGGCACAATGTGAGCACGATACCCGCTTACATTTCCTGGCGGGAGATGTTTTATATCCGGAACTAATCGACCCCGATCTCGAAACACCCATCCCGGTTAGCGCCGGTCAGACGGGGGAGTTAGTCCTCACTCACCTGGTGCGCGATTGCCAGCCCCTGGTGCGGTTTCGTACCGGCGACATCATCGCTGTTGATGAGACAAAACCCTGCACATGCGGGCGGACAGGCATGCGCTTTCGGGTAATCGGGCGCAGTGACGACATGGTGGTAATCCGGGGTTTGAACCTGTTTCCAACAATGGTGGCCGCCGTCAT
>JAAELZ010000377.1 GCA_024226105.1 Pseudomonadota bacterium
AGAATACCTGGAGATAGTAACAGCATGTTTCTCCGTCGTTTCAGGCCTGATATATCGTTTGTAAATATCAATATAAAACGTGGAAGAGAGCGCGTTAAGGGCCGAATCAAGGGATGACATGGCCGCGGCAAGCAGCGCCGCAATCAGTAATCCCCGCAAACCGGGAGTGAGCACGGTTTTTATAAAATGGGGAAAGATATGATCAGTATGGTGTGCTGCAATTAAAGTATCAACCGCCGTGTCAGGGGTGACTTTATAATAAGCAAAGAGGGCAGCGCCTACACCCAGAAAAAGCAGTGTAATGGGAAAATTAAGTGCCGCCGTCCATAGCAACGCCCTTTGCCCTTTCCTTACATGTTCGCACGTCAGCATTCGCTGCACAAGGTCCTGATCTGTCCCGAGCACCGCAAAGGTTGTGAAGCACCCAAACAGTAACCCTGCCGCAAGAGCATTGGGGTTGTTGAAGTTCAAGAAGAATTCAGGATGAGACGGTGACGCAGAGACATGAAAAACT
>JAAELZ010000378.1 GCA_024226105.1 Pseudomonadota bacterium
ACCCAGTGCGCGCCATCATGCGTGGCTTTGTCCAGCAAAGTATCGGGCTCTTTACCCGGCGTGTAAAAAAAGATGCCTTTACCGCCGTAACCATCGATCGGCTTGATAGTAATGCGTTCAAATTTTGCAGCAAAGCGCTGTATTTCTGCCACCGTATTGGCCACACAGGTTTTTGGTGTTAGCTCAGGAAAATGAACCGCGCCAAGTTTCTCGTTCCAGTCACGAACGCCGTCCGGACGATTAATAACCTTTACCGAAGCCGGCAGAAAATCAAGGAATAAGGTGGTATAAAAATAGCGGCGGTCAAAAGGCGGGTCGGTACGCAGCCATATCACATCGCAGCCGGACATATTAAATTCGCCCTCACTGATAAGCTCAAATGGTTTTTCATGGTCTTCCGATACCTTAAGCCACTTAAGCCTGCCCATGAGCTGATCATGATCCAGATACAGGTCGCGCTGGTCCAGATATGCCACTTCATGGCCACGCTGACAGGCCGCCAGCATTAAGAAATAGGAGCTATCCTTCCAGGGTTTCACACCCTCCAGAGGGTCCATAATAAATGCGTGCTTCATCGTATCCGTTCCGGCAAATACTGAGCGTGGAAAATTAAGCTAAAGCTAAACTTGTCGACTCAACGACACGAGCCAGCTCCTGCGTTATCTCCTGTACCTGATCAGCATGCTCACCTTCAACCATCACCCTTACTAGCGGTTCAGTGCCCGATGGCCGCAGTACAACGCGCCCTGCACGGCCCATTTTGGCTTCGGCTAACTCAACAGCGGCACACACTTTAGCATCCGAGACGATAGCCTCGCCGCGACCTCGTACAACCTCTACATTAATCATGGTTTGCGGAAACAATGACAAGTTGCTGGTCAACTGATTCAGGTTTTGCTGTTTTTTCTGCATTACGCGCATCACCTGCAGCGCTGCAACGATACCATCGCCCGTGGTATTCTTATCCAGACAAATAATGTGCCCTGAGGTCTCGCCCCCCAGCAACCAGTTATTTTCCTGAAGTTTTTCAAGCACGTAGCGATCTCCAACCGCGGCACGAATAAAAGGGATATTAGCGTCTTCCAGGGCCAGTTCCAGGGCCAGGTTGCTCATCAAAGTACCCACCACGCCGCCCCCCAGGCGCCCTTCGGCCTGTTCATTCAAAGCCATCAGGTATAACACCTGGTCACCGTCAACTTCCTGACCTTTCCCGTCAACAAATAGAACCCTGTCCGCATCACCATCCAGCGCAATGCCAATATCCGCCTGATTTTTTAGCACGGCCGTTTTAAGCGCTTCAAGCGAAGTCGAGCCGCAGTTGTGATTAATATTAAATCCATCCGGCGAGGTACCAATGGTTATTACATCGGCACCGAGTTCTGTAAATACGGAAGGCGCGATACTGTAGGCCGCCCCGTTGGCGCAATCGACCACTATCTTCATGCCCTCAAAGGAAACTCCGCAAGGCAGGGTGTGTTTGCAAAATTCTATGTAGCGCCCTTCCGCATCCGGGAAGCGGCGCGCCTTGCCCAGTTTATCGGAAGGCACACAACGAATCGGTTCGGCCATTTTGGCTTCTACCGCATCGATCAAATCATCGTTGAGCTTAAAACCGTCTGAGGAAAAGAACTTGATGCCGTTATCAGAATAAGGGTTGTGTGAGGCGCTCACCACCACGCCCGCTGCGGCGCGTGCGCTACGTGTTAAATACGCGATGCCCGGTGTCGGCATCGGCCCGAGCAGGGACACATTCATCCCGGCCG
>JAAELZ010000379.1 GCA_024226105.1 Pseudomonadota bacterium
AGTTTTTCATCAGCGTCGATCAGGTTCATTGATATTCTTCCAAGTAGCCAAGCACATCCGCAAAATTACCAGTTTTTTTCACCACACGCCCGCGTTTGTCCCGCTGGTAATCATACATCGGGTCATAATACCGGGTAAGCATGCGCCTCAACCATTCGCGATGCACGTCGACACTCCCTGAATGTGCCTGATCATCCAGCGCTGCATCCATTAAACCCAGAATCTCAGTATACCCTTTTCCACCCAGACGCCGTTTGACCCGCATCAAACTGTTGCGTAGATATTCACTTAATGCAGCAAAACCTGCCTCCTCACTACCCAGCACATCCACGTACTGAGGCAGCATATCAACCACATACTCCTTAAGCGTAATATCAATTCGCCGCTCAATGGTTGCCTCTAGCACCACACTGGGAGCCTGACGCATTCGCTCGTATAGAGCGTGTGGAATATGCACCGAACCAATATTCGGGCTCTCATCTTCAAGCACAACGTGCGTTGCGCCACTCCGGCTCAATTTGAGAAGGGCGATCGCTACCCGGTTTTCAAAATTAATTTGCGTTGGTTGCGGGCTTACCTGACGACCAAAAGACGAGCCTCTATGATTCGCCAATCCTTCCAGATCGATGGCAAGTTTCAGTTGCCTGAGCAGATGTGTCTTGCCCGAACCGGTTCGTCCGGACAGAATCAACGGCGAGATTTGTGCCGCCAGACTTTCTGTCTGATCAATCAGATACCGGCGCAGCGCTTTGTAGCCACCTTTAACCCTCGGAATCTGCACACCGGTTTCATCAAAAATCCATTGCTGGGTGATTTTTGAACGCATCCCGCCACGAAAACAGTACAAAACCCCGGAGGTATTTTCGGAAAAGAACACTTTCCATCGCGCAATACGGGCTGTTTTTATCGCACCCGAGATCAGGCGTGTACCCAGTTCAACCGCTGCATCATGACCTTCGTGTTTATAACAGGTGCCCACCTGTTTACGCTGCGCATCATCGAGCAAAGGCGCATTATAACTAGCTGGAAATGCCCCCTGTGAGAACTCCACCGGCGCCCGCACATCCAGCAGCGGAATATCCGTGCACAACAGTGCTTCAAAGTCGTCGATTTCAGGCAGTTCCATTGCTTAACCTAAATTCCTCAGTTGACCGCTACGAAAGATGAATAAGCTCATGAATTAAATAAGGATAAGAGAAATACTTCCTTTCACTCTATGGGTTAACGTCGCTACAGGATAGATTGCACTCCTGTGGCGGCGTATGGCCGCGTTGTAACTGCTTGAAAGGGATTGCCATTCCGCACAGTTACGCCTTGCCCTACACCACCACAGAAGCACACTATACCCTGTCCAACTAAAGAAATTAGGTTGGATTTTAGCAAAAACAAAACCAATAAACGATACACTAGCTTTCCGCCTAAACTCGTTGCGCCCCATGCTTGAATACCTGTTTTTCAATTCCGTGTTCGCCGAAAAATTTACCCACCTGCTCAAGGAAAAGTCGCTTGATTTTGAACAAAAAATTGAATCTGTTCAAAACGCCATCCTGATAACGACCTCAGAAGACATCGATGACGACTTGTGGGACGAAATTGATGAAGCCTATGATGATCTATCCGAACAGGACCAGCAACTCCTGCAAAGCAAACTGGAAGACGACAGCAAAATAAATACAGCCGGCATTTATATCCAGCTCAAAAATAACCAGCAAACCATCGCCACAATAGATCCGGACGTAATGAATCGCATGCTCGAAAAAATCAGCATGGATGAGTTCAACGCCTTTGTCGAGGCGGTTGTGATTAGCGTGGAAGCCCCCAACGATGCGCCTTTTTGCGAGCGATAGGACTGTTGTAATTTGTGCAGCGGGTTGTGGTGAGCAAAGCCACCCAATGACTTCCCCCTTTGGCAAAGGGGGACTGAGGGGGATTTTTCAATACTTAAAATTCCGGTAATTCAGTATTCCCGGTTAGCTCTCAAATCTCCCCCAACCCCTCTTTGCCAAAGAGGGAATTAAAAAAAGGCGCTGCAAGCAGCGCCTTAGATCTTTTCAAAGTAAAGCATCCTTACTTCAA
>JAAELZ010000380.1 GCA_024226105.1 Pseudomonadota bacterium
AAATAGTTGTCGACTATGCCTGTGAGCCAGTAAACCAGATAGGCGCCGAACATAAAAAAAGCGCCGTGTGCCAGGTTAATGATGCCCATAATACCGAACACCAGGGTAAGGCCACTGGCGACCAGGAATAGTAAAAACCCATACTGGACGCTGTTAAGCAACTGAATCAAAAAGGATGCTAAATCCATAAATTATTAATAGCGGGAAAGGACACAATTCTGAAACCGGGCAGAGGTTATAAAACAGACACCCGGGGGTTGCCAGTAAAAAATACTGGTTAGCCCCGGGTGTAAAACAGGCAGAAGTTTCCTACCCGAATTTTACAGGCTTAGGCCATATTGCAACCTTCAGCCGGGTCTTCGAGGTCTTTGGCCGCCACACCCAGTAGCTTTTGCTTGCCATCATGAACCTCACGCAGGTAAATGTCCTGTATCGGGTTATGCGCTGCTGACATGCGCCATGGGCCGCGTGGGCTATCCGGGAATTCTGCTCCCGACATTGCCTTGATCAAATCGCCGGTCGCGCCGGTATCTCCGCCGACCTGGGTGAGCGCCTTGATAATGAGTTCAGCGGCATCGTAACCCTGCACTGAGAAAACATTCGGCATTTTTCCATAGGCTTCATTGTAAGCCTTGCGGAATGCGTGGTTGGCAGGGTTATCCAGATCACCAGAGTAATGCAAAGTGGTTTTAATGCCTTCTGCTGCTGCGCCCTGGGCCTTGGAAACGCCTTCGGTCAAAAAGCCCGGGCCGTACAAAGGTATTTTGTCTTTTAAACCCGCTGCGGCATAATCCTTGACGAATTTAACCGCGCCACCGCCTGAGAAAAAGGCAAATACGGCATCCGGTTTCGCTGCGGCAATTTCAGAAAGATTTGCCTGAAATTCAACGTCAGGGAAGGGTACCTGGATATCCTTGATTACCTTGCCACCGTTTTGTTCAAAAGAACTTTTACCCGCGGCCATCATTTGAATGCCTGCGCCGTATTTCCAGGAAATAGTGATTGCCGTTTTGTGACCATCATCCGCCATTACCTTGCCGCCTGGAAAGGCAGGCTGCCAGTTGCTGAACGAAGTGCGGAAAATGTTATCGGCGCACAACGGGCCGGTTACCGCATTTGACCCTGCATTGGGTACGATCATGATGGGTCCCTCACGTGGCCCCACTAATTTGGCCATCACCGCCGCAATTCCGGAGTGTACCGGGCCGACCAGAAAGTCGACCTTCTCTTTGTCCACCAGTTTTTTGGTATTTTGTGGCGCTTTTGGCACCGACATTTCACTATCGATCGGGATATATTCGACTTCACGACCCGCGATCATGCCGCCGGCAATTCCTACGCGTAACTTAAAGGCATCCGTAATCGAATTGCCGAGCATGGCGTAGGTGCCTGAATAGGGTAATAAAATCCCAACTCGTACCTTACTTGTCCCGCCAATGGCAAAACTTGTCGGCATAAGTCCACCGACGGTTGTGGCCCCAATGGCCATCGCTGAGCCTTGTAAAAACCCACGACGTGAAATCACTTTACTATTATTTTTTGACATATTACTCCTCTCTCTTTTGGTTAAACGTGACCAGCATAGCAACTAGCCTTTACAAAATCAAATTAATGGGGATGCTCAGTTCGCGGC
>JAAELZ010000381.1 GCA_024226105.1 Pseudomonadota bacterium
AATTGTGGCTGGGCAAGCATCCAGTCAGCGACCGCTTGCGGTCCTTCAGTATCAAGTAATGTGCGCACACCCGGCGAAGGTTCAGCGCGTAACACGGGCACCTTTGGGGTGATAGCCTCAACCTTAGCTCTGGGTTGGTTTTTTGTATCCGGATGGCCGTTAACCGTTATCTCAGCAATATACGTGAGGATTTTGGTGGCTCGATCCTGTCGCTTTTCGAAATCGAACAGGGCAGGTGTCTGGTCGATAAACTGTGTGGTATAGGTATTGTCGAGGAAAGTTGGGTGCTGTAGTAGATTTTCGACAAAGGCAATATTGGTAGAAACACCACGCACCCGGAACTCACGCAAGGCGCGATCCATGCGCGCGATAGCCGCTTCTGGGGTTTGTGCCTTTGTTGTAACTTTTACCAGCAGGCTGTCGTAATACCGGGTGACGACGCTACCCGCATAAGCGGTGCCACCATCTAGACGCACTCCCATACCCGTTGCAGTACGATAAGCTGTAATGCGACCATAATCAGGGATGAAATTGTTTTGCGGGTCTTCCGTCGTAACCCGGCATTGCAGGGCGTGCCCCGATAGCTTGATTGATTCCTGATTAGCCCTGCCAGTCGCAACGTCGATGGGTTTACCTTCAGCTAGAAGAATTTGTGCTTGCACAATATCGATACCAGTTACCTCTTCAGTAACGGTATGTTCAACCTGAACCCGCGGATTGACTTCGATGAAGTAGAATTCTTCGGTATCCATATCCATCAGAAATTCAACTGTCCCGGCACACTCATAGTTCACATGCCTGCAGACTTTAAGCCCGAGTGCACAAAGTGATTCTCTTTGTGCCTCACTGAGGTAGGGAGCTGGCGCACGTTCCACGACTTTTTGATTGCGTCGCTGTACCGAGCAATCCCGTTCATACAGATGATAGATATCACCATAACGATCACCCAGCACCTGCACTTCCACATGCCGAGCACGCATAATCATTTTCTCAAGAAAGCCTTCACCATTGCCAAACGCGGTTTCTGCTTCGCGCCGGCCCTCCAGAATTTTGTCTTCTATCTCTTCTTCTGTGTAGATGGCGCGCATGCCACGACCGCCCCCGCCCCAGGAAGCTTTCAACATCAGTGGATAGCCAATTTGTGCCGCTTCAGCTTTGATAGATTGCATGTCATCGCCCAGAACCTCTGTCGCCGGGATGACGGGCACACCCGCTTCAACAGCAATTCGTCGCGCACTGGCCTTGTCACCCAGCGCCCGCATGGTATCGGCTTTGGGCCCGATAAAAGTAATACCATTCGAATCACAGGCATCAACAAAATCGGGGTTTTCGGATAACAGGCCATAACCCGGGTGAATGGCATCTGCCCCGGCTTTTTTGGCCACGCGGATAATTTCGTCAATACTGAGATAAGCGGCTACCGGGCCTAAATCCGCACCAATTCGATAGGCTTCATCGGCCTTGAAACGATGCAGGCTGAGTTTGTCCTGCTCAGCGTAGACGGCAACCGTTTTTTTGCCCATCTCATTGGCGGCCCGCATCACACGGATGGCAATTTCACCTCGGTTGGCAATCAGGATTTTTTTGAAGTCTGTTGTATCTGGCATGGTTCAGGTTATCTTATGATTAGAATGGGGTTAATCCAGCTAAGTTATACTTTTTGGCACCTTTTGGATAGATGAAAAGGCCATAGGCGTTGGAGAATACTGAAATTACAAGGACAGCGGAAACTGCACAAGGATTTTTATTATAAGTCGCCCTGTTTTTTCATATCTAAATGTTTAGTTATTAAAAAAGCCTCAAAGGGATCTAATCATTTTACATCCTCAAATTCAAATAGATTTCCTGAGCGAGCCATAGTAACATTGGTATATTGGTAATACCACCTATTTGTGCGTCCAATGAGCCTCATGTGGACCCATTTAGCTAATTGAATAAGAGACAGTTTTAGCTCATCGCTCAGTTAAACTGTTTCAAGATACAAAATAATTGTTGCGTTGCAACATTTTGTTTGTTATGCTGCACCGCAACATTGTTCTTCCCTTTTTATTTATTAAACTTTATGAGGTAATCAAAATGGCTAAAACCAAACAAGCTACACAAATCGAAGAAGCACTGGCACCTGTTGTTGCATTCAATAAACTGTTCATTGAAACTGCTGAGAAAGCAATGGGTCTGCAAGTTGCTTCAATGCAGAAGTTGTCCAAAATTGGCTTCGACAACGCGAATGCACTGTTCCATGTTCAAAGCGCTGAAGACGTGAAAGGTTATACTGAAAAGCAGCAGATCGTTGCCAAAGAAGTGGCTGAAATCGTCACTACTGACATTCAGCAACTGGGTGAACTGAACCAGAATTTTCTGGAAGATTCACGCAAGCTGGTTGAAAAGAACGTCAAGCAGGCTGCGGCTAAAGCGGCGTAATCGTTTCTTAAAAAATACTAAAGGCCGTCACCTAAATGTCGCGTGGCGGCCTTTTTCATAATCATTTGTTTAGCGCTGGTGGTATTCGCGAACATGATTCACAATCGACACTAATACCTTAACTGCATACGCTGTTTTTTTTTCAGGCCAGTTAAAAACAATCACCCAAAAAATAACCGGAGCACAATCATGAATAACCCATTTGATTTTAGTCAGTTTTTTCCCAAGTATGACGCACAGGATATGATGCGCCAGATGCAGTCTGCTTTTACAGGCTTTGCAGCGCCACAAGCGCCGAAGTTTGATATGGCCTCCTTGACAGAAGCTCAACGCAAGAACCTTGAAGCACTGGTGGAATCCAATACCAGGGCAATGGAGTGTACCCAGCAACTGATGGCAAAACAGGCCGAGCTGTTTCAGAAAGCAATGCAGGATGCTACCGATGCCGGTACGGCTGTTGCACAGTCCGCAGCTGACCCACAGGAAGCGGCGAAAAAGCAGTCTGAAATGATGCAAAATGCATTTGAACAGGCGCTAAAGTCTTCCAAGGAGATTAGTGAAATGGTGACCAGAGCGCAGGAAGAGGTGACAGAGGTCATTTCCAGGCGCGTTAAAGAAGGCATGGAAGAGATCAACAAAGTCGTTGGCTCCTGATCTTGCTGGCCCATTCTGTCACTTGTTTTTGGTAAACCTAACCGAATAGTTAATATCTCATGATCGAAAAGAAAAAATCCGAGGAAATCGAAGCGCTGGGGTTTGGCAAAATGGCGCAGTCTCTGTCGGACAACTTTGAAAAGCACCAGTCAATCCTTGAAGAATTCTCCCGCAAAGCGGAAGAAGGCGAGCTGGA
>JAAELZ010000382.1 GCA_024226105.1 Pseudomonadota bacterium
CAAAATCACTTAAAGGGCATAAGCTCGTTGTGTTTTGCCCGGGGTAAAGTGAAATGTCGCCCGGATCCCGGTTCGCATCAATAACATAGCGGTGAACATGTGACTGGACAACCGTAATATCACCCGGCAATGCAGCGTATAGTTTATTGATATGCCAGTCGGTATCGACCAGTTTTTTTCCCCTGTCATTAAACCGGGCCAATAGTTCGGCTGGAACGTAGGTGCCGCCGTGCGGTTGGGCGAGAATAATGGGGCCACTCCCTTCAAGCACGCCAAATACATTCATAATCCGGGTAGCTCAGAGCCTTTTACCGCGTCGACCAGCCCCCCATCCAGAACCAGTTCACTGGCAATTTGTATATCGTCGGCCAGGTATCGATCCTGCTGCAAACGCGGCACTCTGGCTCTTATCGTATTACTTACATTTTGCAATGCCTGGCTGGTCTTTAACGGTTCCCGAAAGCTAAGGCCCTGGGTAGCCGTTAACAGCTCTATTCCAATGATGGATGCCAGGTTCCGATTCATATCGAGAAGCCGCCTGGCGGCATGACACGCCATTGAAACATGGTCTTCCTGGTTGGCGCTGGTCGGGGTTGAATCAATTGAACAGGGCGCTGCTTTTTGCTTATTTTCGGACATCAGGGCAGCTGCCGTGACCTCAGCAATCATAAAACCTGAGTTCAGACCGGGCTCGGGTGACAGGAATGCGGGCAGACCATAATTTAAAGAAGGATCAACCAGGGTCGCGATTCGACGCTCAGTGATTGAACCGGTTTCCGAAATCGCCAGGGCACACAAATCTGCAGCAAAGGCCACCGGTTCTGCGTGAAAATTACCCCCGGAAATAATCTCCTCACTATCGATCAATACCAGAGGGTTATCGGTCACCGCATTGGCTTCGATTTCAAGGGTTCCGGCGACCTGTCGAAACAGGTCGATCGCCGCACCCATCACCTGCGGCTGGCAACGCAGACAATACGGATCCTGTACCCGCTCATCTTCTTTTCGATGTGATTTGCGTATTTGAGAACCGGCGAGCAAACCGCGTAATGTTATGCCCGCACTAATCTGCCCGGGCAATCCCCTCAATTCATGGATTTCAGCTCGAAAAGGGGTGGTTGACGCCATCAAGGCATCACTGGCCATGGCGCCTGTTATGAGCGCCGACTGCGTAAGGCGCCAGGCATCAAATAGACCAGCGAGCGCCAGCGCCGTTGAAACCTGAGTGCCATTAATCAGGCCCAGCCCTTCTTTGGGGCCAAGTACGACCGGCTTTAAACCACATTGTTTTAAGGCTTCACCGCCCGGCACTTTCCGGCCATTATAAAATGCGCTTCCCTCGCCGATCATTACCGCCGCCAGATGGGACAACGGGGCCAGGTCACCCGAAGCGCCAACAGACCCTTTTTCAGGGATTATCGGGATGATGTCAAAATCAAGCAGGGCTTGAAGCTGTTCAATAATCTGCCAGCGAACCCCCGACGCACCGCGCGCAAGGGATAACATTTTCAGAACAATTATGAGCCTGACCACCTCCTCAGGCAGGGGCGCGCCGACGCCACAGCAGTGCGACAAAATCAGGTTGCGTTGTAGCTGCGTGGTTTGTTCTGCTGCAATTCGAGTGCTGGCTAATTTTCCAAATCCGGTATTGATCCCGTATACGTCGTTTTCTCCGCTTGCCGCTTTGCTAACGATATCTGCGGCGCTATCGACCTTTGGCCTGCAGTCAGCATCAATCTTTATTCTATCCGAGCTTCGATATATTCGTTCCAGCTGATCCAGCTGAACCTGTCCGGGAAAAAGTTTTATTGGAGCGTTCATTGTTTATCCTGCCAGTCGATTTATGGTGGCCTGAAATTGCGAATTAATGGTGTCTTCTTTTTGGTGAAATCCATTTTCAATGACTTTTTTACCCCCGACATACACATCTTTCACAGGGTTCTCATTACCGGAAAACACCCAGCTGTCGATCAGATCATTTTCCTGCCGCCCGTACAAACGCGGGTGTTCGTCATCCATCACAACAAAATCGGCGCGATAGCCCGGTTCAATTTTCCCGCTTAATCTTGCTGCGGCCTGAGCGCCTCCCGCTGCGGCCTGAAGATAAAGAAAAGCGCCTGTACTGGGCTGAGCGTTTGTATTCGTGACATTGCGTTGATTAGCCAGTAAGCGCTGACCGTATTCCAGCCAGCGCAGTTCTTCAACCGGGCTGATCGATATATGGCTGTCCGAACCTATGCCCCAGGCACCCTGTTCTGAAAAATACGGCCCTACATCAAAAAAGCCGTCACCCAGATTGGCTTCGGTGGTTGGACATAAACCCGCGACCGCCCCTGATTTCGCCAGTCGGCTTGTTTCCTCGGGCGTCATATGGGTTGCGTGAATTAGACACCAGGAATAATCCACATCAAAGTGATCAAGCAACCACTCAACGGGGCTTTGTTTGCTCCAGGCGAGGCATTCTTCAACTTCTTTCAATTGTTCAGCGATATGGATGTGAATGACCTCGTGCTTTCCCGCACTCAATACCTGTTGTAAAAGTTCCGGGTTAATGGCCCGCAAGGAATGCGG
>JAAELZ010000383.1 GCA_024226105.1 Pseudomonadota bacterium
AATATGGATTGTCCACACAGCGCTATCCTGAAGTAACCAGGGTCTCCCCGCCTACCACCCAGGTGGGTGTGCACACCCTACCCATACCCATAGTAGGGGGCCGCTGGTCTCGCCGGGCTGAGGAGTACGGAGCGAAAAACCTCATTTTTGACAGGTTTTTGAGCGCATTTCGGATCCTGAAAGCCCAGGCTGGCTGCTCGAGGGACCGTAAAGGCCCAGAAAATCCATTTTTTGAGGGACACTTCTGACCGAAATGGTCATAACTTGTTCGATATTCAGGGATGTAGGTGGTGGTGGTCCCTGTTTCGATACAATTGGTGCTGGCCTTTTCAACAACACCGGTTTCGTTGGCTGAATCGGTATAAACGATAGGGAACCTACTCAGTTGAATGGGAGACCGCGCCTGGGCCGCTCCCGGACCAGTTTCAGGGGTCCAGGTTTTGTACGAAACCTCGCACCCCGGTCAAGGTCAAGCCTGCGCCTGGAGGGGTCCACCAGCCAACAAAAGTCAGCCATCCGGATATGCAACTGCAGTACAGATGCTCTCAATGGGCTCAGGAGTGGTCCAAACCAACCAAAAACCAACTCCGAGGCAATTTTCAGACAAAAAACTTTGAACGAAATTTTTGATTTTTTGGCCCCAACACGTGCGAAATTGAGCCAAAACCGCAAGCATGCAGAAGCAGGCAAGCGTCCGCTACGAGGGCAGACAACCTCGCCCACGCGCGCCTCCGGCAAGGAAATGTATCTCATTTACGTTATATATACAGCCGCATGCGGCAGGCGATAGCCGTATCCGCATA
>JAAELZ010000384.1 GCA_024226105.1 Pseudomonadota bacterium
ACCTTCGCGTACTGCGTTGTCTGAGAGCACATCAACCGAGGCAAATCGGACATTGCTCTGCTGCAAAATTTGTGTGGCCAGGCCGGAGAATCCGCACTGCGGGAAATCCGGTGAACCTTTCATAAATAAAACGACGTCGTTACCTTCAACGACCTCTTTAAGTTGTTCTTGAATGTTCATAGTTAAGTATTGGTTGATTGAGTTGTTTAAGCGCCCGCTTCATCAGGGGTCAGGGTTTTCATGGACAGCGCGTGAATCGCAGCCTTCATTTTGTCGCCCAAAACAGCATACACGAGTTGATGCTGCTGGATGCGTGATTTGCCTTCAAACTCAGGGCTCACGATAACAGCTTCGAAATGATGCCCGTCGCCTTCGCAATTCACCGTGCATTCGCTCATGCCAGCTTCTATCCAGCCTTTAATGTCTTCGGGGGTAACCATGTATTTGTTCCAGAATGGGGTGTGCGATTTATTTTGGGGGCGGATTTATTCGATTCAAGGCCGTATTACACCCAAATATTTTGTTGGATATCCTGCCCAGGTTTCAAGATTGACGGGACCAAAGCCCCGTTTCCAGACGGGCGCCTGCCTGCATTTCACCCGGACAGGGATACGGCTTTAGCTCCGGTTTATGAAGACTATATTCACGCCGTCGAAATATTGGTATCAAGCTGCAGTGATATCGGTAACTCTCCTGAAAATTGCGCCCTCATTACGTAATAAAGCACATGATTATGTTAAAATCCGCGCGCCTTGTTAAACCCTATTTGAAGATCGTATGACCGCCACTACAAGTATATCTCCTGCCCTTTCTGAACTTACTGCCCTGTCCCCGCTGGACGGCCGTTATGCAAGCAAAACCGCTGCCCTGCGCCCCTATTTTAGCGAATATGGCCTGATTTACTACCGGGTTCACGTGGAGATCGAATGGTTGATCCATTTGAGCGAGCAACCGGCCATTACAGAACTGCCGGAATTCAGTGCAGAGGCGAGGCAGCGCCTGCGCAATATTGTCGAGACTTTTGATGAATCACAGGCCGAAAAAGTTAAAAATATCGAGCGCACCACGAATCACGATGTAAAAGCGGTTGAGTACTACCTAAAGCAGGCGATTGCCGACGATAAAGAAATCATCAAATACAGTGAGTTTATTCATTTCGCCTGCACCTCAGAAGACATCAATAACCTGAGCTACGCCCTGATGCTAAGCCAGGCACGCGAAAAAGTTATACTGCCGGGCTTGCAGGACGTAATCGAAGCTTTTAGAAAGCAGGCAAGGGATTCAATTAGCGTACCGATGCTGGCGCGTACCCATGGGCAGACAGCCAGTCCCACCACAGTAGGCAAGGAAATCGCCAACGTCATTCATCGCCTCAACAGTGCGAAGCAGGCCATTGCAGATACACCGATGCTGGGGAAAATAAACGGTGCGGTAGGGAATTTCAATGCGCATTTAAGCGCTTACCCTGAACTGGACTGGCCGCTGATCGCACAAAACTTCGTAGAAAATCTGGGCCTTGAATACCAGAGCATGACGACACAGATCGAGCCGCATGATTTCGTTGCCGAGTTCAGCCATGCGATGAATCGCTGCAACACTATCCTGATCGATTTCTCACGTGATACCTGGGCCTACATTTCTCTGGGTTATTTCAAACAGAAAACCATCGCCGGTGAAGTGGGCTCAAGTACCATGCCACACAAAGTGAACCCGATTGATTTTGAAAATGCCGAAGGAAATCTGGGCCTGGCGAACGCCATCATGGGGCACCTGGCGGAAAAACTGCCCATCAGTCGCTGGCAGCGCGATTTAACCGATTCCACGGTAATGCGTAATCTCGGTGTCGGGGCGGGTTACACACTGATCGCCTACGCTTCGTTACTGCGCGGCATGAGCAAATTGAGTTGCAATGAGGCTCGAATAGCAGAAGATCTGGATGCGGCCTGGGAAGTACTCGCAGAACCGATTCAGACGGTTATGCGCCGCTATAGCATTAAAGAGCCCTATGAGAAATTAAAGGCCTTAACCCGAGGCCAGGGCGGTATCAACCGGGAAAGCTTGCGGGTTTTCATAGAGGCGCTGGATATGCCTGAGGCCGCTAAAGCCGAACTGTTTACATTAAGCCCTGCAAGTTATATAGGCAACGCCGTTGAAGCGGCTGCTAAGTTACTAGATGAGTGAACCGGTCCGCCTGTCTAAATTGATGGCGCATCGCGGCCTGTGCTCGCGGCGCGAGGCGGACCGTTATATTGAACAGGGCCTGGTATTGGTCGACGGCGTGGTGGTGGATGTACTCGGCACACGTATATTGCCCGAGCAGAATATCGAATTGAAATCAGCTGCCAAAAAAGCCCAGGCGGCGCGTCATACCATTTTGCTCAATAAACCCATCGCTTACGTCTCAAACCTGCCAGAGGACGGCTACCAGGCGGCCACTGAATTGATTCAGCCTGAAAACCATACCGGCGGTGGAGACCCAAATCTGTCGTGGGTTGGTTTTGCACCCGCAGGCAGGCTGGATATCGACTCCCAGGGTTTGCTGGTGCTGACACAGGATGGCCGTGTGGCGCGCAAGCTGATTGGCGCCGATTCAACCATCGAAAAGGAGTATTTAATCTGGGTTGAGGGTGATATGGGTGAAGATACCCTGGACCGCTTGCGTGAGGGTTTATCACTGGATGGCAAGCGCCTGAAACGTGCGGGCATTAAAAAAATGGATGAATACCATCTCCAGTTCATACTCACCGAAGGTCGTAAGCGGCAAATTCGCCGCATGTGTGAACTGGTCGACCTTCGCGTTACGCGCT
The DNA here is from genome assembly GCA_024226105.1 of Pseudomonadota bacterium. Lineage (GTDB taxonomy): Bacteria > Pseudomonadota > Gammaproteobacteria > Arenicellales > Poriferihabitantaceae > JAAELZ01. The sequence continues at coordinate 2,808 of JAAELZ010000384.1, forward strand.
TGATGAGGGTGCGTATCGGCAATGTCCGACTGGAGAACCTGCCCGTCGGGAAATGGCGCTATCTCAGGCAGGATGAGCAATTTTAAAACGTGCTTTATTCCAACCTCAAATCTCTAAATTCATTGTCATTTCGAACGCAGCGCAGCAATCTAAATGCCTGACACAACTCGTAATCTTACGCCGTTCATCTATTTCCACGAGGTAATGAAAGCTCTTGATTGCCGCGTCGCCACGCTCCTCGCAATGACAAATACGATGTATGTATAAGCTAATTCGTCCCCTGCTTTTTCGCATGGATGCCGAACGGTCGCACGACCTGGCGATAAACAGCCTGCGCCTCGTTTCGCAATCGAACCTTGCCTTAAATACATTAGGCAAGCTGTACGCCAATCAAATAAAATCGAAACCCCTCAAACTGATGGGGCTGAAGCTTTCTCACCCACTGGGATTGGCGGCGGGTCTGGACAAACAGGGCATAGCGGGAGATGCTTTATCCGCGCTAGGATTTTCGTTCATCGAATACGGTACGGTAACGCCTTTGCCTCAGCCGGGCAACCCCAAACCGCGCCTGTTCCGGCTACCTGAACACCGGGCCATTATTAACCGCATGGGGTTCAACAGCATCGGGCTGGATGCTTTCCTGGCCAATATTCAAAATAGCCGCAAAGACCATATCAAGGGCTTGAATATCGGTAAAAATGCCAATACACCAATCGAAAACGCGATTGAAGATTATGTCACCGGCTTGCAAGCTGTGTATGATATCGCAGACTATATCTGCATCAACATCTCTTCACCGAATACAAAAAACCTGCGCGACCTACAGGGAGATGAGCAACTCGACGCATTACTGGCCGCACTCAGCCAAACGCGTAAAATACTGGCAGAGCAACGCGGTTACTATAAACCCATGGCGCTTAAGGTCGCGCCCGACATGCAGGCGCAGCAAATCGATATTATCTGCAAGCTGTTACTGGAACATAAAATAGATGGTCTGGTTGCGACCAATACAACGCTCGCCAGGGGCGCCATCTCCGGTCACCCACTGGCGACAGAAGCAGGCGGCCTGAGTGGGCGTCCCGTAGAAGAGCAATCAACCTGGTGTGTAAACCAGTTCTCACAGCGCCTGCAGGGCGAAATCCCCATTATTGGTGTTGGCGGAATAGAAGATGCGCCCGGCGCACAGGCTAAACTGGAGGCCGGTGCAAGCGCTATCCAGCTGTATTCCAGCCTGATCTTCCAGGGGCCCGGCATCGTCAAAAAAATCGTCAACAACTTGTAGCAACGCCCTTGTTTAGGAGTCGGGACTGCTACAAACCAACCCTTATCTGCCGCCCGGCCTTCTCCAGTATCACCGCATCTGCTTCGATCAAAAGCAACGTCTCTCCACTAATCAGCATCTCGCCTTCATGGATGACGGCACCATTGATCATCGCAAACCGCGCAGTCGGCGAATTGGAATAGGAAATAACCTCGAGTTCAAATGCCTGACTTGCCTCTACTTTCGCCGCTTTCTCCACAGCTTTCGGCACATTCTCCGCTGCAGTCATCTTTGCGGGCTGCCTTGATGCCGGCCTTTCCACGGGTTGCTCTTTAGGCTGTGCGGGCAGATTACTCATACTGGCAACTCCCTTGGTAAACAGGTTCTTTTCCAGGGCGGGCCGCAGAAAATATCCGAGCGTGAAGAATGCCAGGCACAGACTTAGCAGCAGAAAGCCGCGTATTACTGCCCTCATGGGCGATCGTCTGCCCTGATTATAAGTTCTAAGTTCGGGCACTTCAGACCGGCGGCGATCATCGTCTGCTTTACCGAGTGCATCGAGGAGAAAAGACATATTCGAAGAAATGGCGAATGTGAATCAGGTGAAATTTTAAACCAAAACAGGCCGGCTTCGTTTTCTAATTATACTAAATTAGATGGATTAGCTATATAAGCGACTGATAATTCTGTTAATGCTTGAATTATATAGAAGAACTTGACATACTCTTTTGACAATTAACATAAAAACTTTAGTTCATCTGCACCCTGGAGGCAAGCCGTTGAAAACATTATACACCACTTTACTTTCCCTGCTCCTTGTTCACACAACCGCGTTCGCACAGAGCAGCTCAAGCGAAATTGTAGTGAAAATCACACCCTCCCTGCCCACCACTGAAGTCAACCACAGAGGCACGCCGGTTACGGTAAAACGGATTCAGAACACCAGTAATAAGCTGGTAGATGATTTCGCCAAAACATCCCGGCCCTGCCCGCCATTTTGTGTTCATCCGATGGAATCTGCTCCAGGCGTGGTAACCATAGGTGAGCTGGATTTGCTTGACTTTCTGGGCAAAGAAGTCGCACAGGGGAGCGGTTTGCTAATCGATGCGCGCATGCCCAAGTTTTATAACAGTGAAACCATACCCGGCTCCATCAACATTCCTTTTGTTTTATTTACCTCCTCGGCAGCTGACATTTTACCCCTGTTAGGCGCCCTTGCCGATGCGAGTGGTCAGTGGGATTTCAGCGATGCCAAAGAATTGTTGCTTTGGTGTAATGGCCCATGGTGTGACCAATCGCCCCGCGCGATCAAGGCACTGGTTAAAGAAGGCTATCCTCC
>JAAELZ010000385.1 GCA_024226105.1 Pseudomonadota bacterium
CCAAAACACCGGTGAAAATTGGTGTGATTGCGATGCTGGTCAATATTGTATTTAGCCTGTTATTATTTAAACCCATGGCACACGTCGGGCTTGCCCTGGCAACGTCAATTGCTGCACTGGTCAATGCGTCTGCCCTGTTTTATGTCTTAAAACATGACAAAACATTTCTTGTTCAAGCGGGCTGGGGCCGCTTTGCTTTGCAAACAGGCCTGGCCAGCGCATTAATGACCCTGGTATTGTGGTGGTGGGTGCCGCCGCTCGAGTACTGGTTGCAGGCAGGTGTCTGGAGCCGTTTTTATCTACTGCTATTGTTGGTGGTTTCCGGTGTATTTTGTTATGGTTCAAGCCTGTTTGTGCTCGGCCTGCGTCCGCGCCATATGCTTTTGAAAAATAGTTAGAACTCGCTTTATAATGAAAAAACTCACTTCACCCGGAGGCTGTAATCCACTCAGTCAACATCAGATAAAGGCTGGAAATTATCAGCGCCTGGATCTCGCAGCAGCGCACGAGCTTTTGCCCATGCTGCGAAAAATAACCGGCAAGGCGGTTGAGGAGCTCGCCCCCCACCAGCGGCGCCTTAATAGTATGGTACCGGCTGATCCGCGCAACGCGCATGTGAAACATGCTTATGCTGCTGTGGTCGAAAGTTGGGCGGGCAAAATTGAACGCCTCGGGTTCAAAGTTCATGGCCTGTGGCAAGTCGGCTTTGATGGCGGGACGGGTTGGTATGGCTGGCAATATCCGGAGCGCAGTATTCGATATTTTCTGGAATATGATGCGCTGTTTTCTGAACGATGCCTGATACGCGATCTTGAGCAGGCCCCTGACCTGGCCCGGATGTTGCATAAATGAAATTTTTTCGCAGCACATCTGCTGCGGCCCGGTTCCTCACTCAGGATGCAAATGGGAGCGTGGTCACGATTGGCAATTTCGATGGTGTACATATTGGCCATCAGGCGATGCTTAAGGCGGCGCGAGAGCACGCAGACAGGCTTCAGCTGCCTTTGGTCGTGCTGAGTTTCGACCCTCATCCAGAAGCTTATTTCTCTCCGGAGACTGCCCCGGCGAGACTGAGCAGCCTGGGCGAGCGGGTGGTGATGCTACAGAAGCTAGGTGTAAATATCGCCTGCATTTTGCCCTTTGATGCCGATCTGGCCGCCATTGAACACGAAGAATTTGTCAGGCGGGTATTGTATGATCAGCTCAATGCACGTTGTGTCATTATCGGCGATGATTTCCACTATGGGGCCGGGCGTAGAGGGAACGGTGCCAGTTTGAGCCAGGCGGCTAATAAAATGGGGTTTGAAGTGTTTCAACTGGGTTCTGTTATGGAACAGGGTAGCCGCGTTAGCAGCACCCGGATTCGTCACCTGTTGCAAGCCAGTCAGCTTGATGAGGCGGCCCATTTTTTGGGCCGAAGATATCAGATGATGGGGCGTGTTACGCACGGAGATGCGCGGGGGCGAACCTGGGGGTTTCCAACGCTTAATTTGCCGATGCGGCATCGAAGGGCGCTCAAAGGTGTCTTTGCGGTGCGCGTGAGCGGGCTTGACAAAGAATACACCGGGGTTGCTAACCTGGGTACGAGGCCGACCGTGGGGGGAGGCAAAACATTACTGGAAGTGCATTTGTTCGACTACACGGGTGATGCCTATGGAGAGCGAGTGTGCGTGGATTTTTATGCGCAAATACGCCAGGAACAAAAGTTTGCTTCTTTTGAGCTCTTAAAGGCGCAAATTGGACGCGATATCATTAAAAGCAAAGCCTACTTCGAACAACTTGATGCCTAATACTCTAAATCGCTATTATTCACTTTATTTGATGCTTGCCGCCGTGCTCATCTTTCTCGACCAGTTGAGCAAGTTCTGGATATTGCAAAACCTCGACTTGTATCAGTCTTTTCCTGTATTGCCGGTGTTTTCAA
>JAAELZ010000386.1 GCA_024226105.1 Pseudomonadota bacterium
AGGATTTCGCCTGCTTCCGGCTGGCTCATTCCGGTGAGAATTCTGAGTAAGCTGGTCTTTCCGGAGCCGTTAGTGCCCTGGACCTGCATTACATCCCCAGCTGACAGTGAAAAGCTGACGTCTTTAAACAGACTGTCATAGCCCTTAACGCATTCTAAGCCGATGGCTTTAAACATGGTGTTCACTTCCTGTCTAAGATTCGGATTTGGCTGTACGCCAGGCAAGTCTGGCGTAGTGTTCAGCAGAATAGCCCAGGAACTCCAGTTCCTGTTTTTTCAAAAGGCGCGCGCGTTTAACCGGGCTGCCGACGTACAAATAGCCACTCTCCAGGGTTTTAAAGGGTGGTACGAGTGACCCCGCGCCTACCATAACGTCAGTTTCAACCACCGCTCCATCGAGTACGATAGCTCCCATTCCGATCAGGCAGCGGTTATGCAAGGTGCAGCCGTGTAAGGTTACGTTATGCCCGATGGTGACATCTTCACCAATCGTCAGCGCTTCGCCACCGGGATTAGAAAATCGACTATCGTGGGTCACGTGTAACACCGATCCATCCTGGATGTTGCTGCGCGCACCAATACGGATATCATTAATATCCCCCCGTATTACCACCATCGGCCAGACGCTGGCCTGCTCAGCGATACTGACCCGGCCATTAACAAATGCCATGTCGTGCACGAACGCATCAGGGTGTATATCGGGTTGGTGTTCTTCGAAAGGTTTTATCATGTGCCGGGGATTGAAATTACGCTAAACTTGACTATCGGAAGCTTATCGGTTTTGACAGTTTGAAAATAACACATGTGAAATCCGACAGCTTCTAGTTTAAAGTATTTGCTAATGAATTGGAGCAATAGAATATGAACAAACACTGTTTTGCCAGTGACAACTATTCTGGTGTCACACCCGAGGCCTGGCGCGCGCTGGAAGTTGCCAATGCGGGTGTTGCGGACCCTTATGGTGATGATGAGTGGACCCTGAAGGCAGCGGACAAAATTCGTGATGTATTTGAAACCGATTGCGAGGTATTTTTCGCTTTTAATGGCACCGCCTCGAATGCACTGGCTCTGGCTGCGATGGGGCAGTCCTTTAATAGCGTGCTGGCGCATGAGTTATCACATGTTGAAACCAGCGAATGCGGTGCGCCGGAATTTTTCTCAAATGGCAGCAAATTGCTGACGGTCAAAGGCTTTGCTGGAAAAGTTGATGTCCCGGGTATCGAAGCACTCGCGACTGAACGCACGGATATGCACTTTCCCAGACCTAAGGTGATTTCACTGACACAGTGTACTGAAATGGGAACGATTTATACGCCTGATGAGCTTGGTCAGTTACGTGATCTGGCAAATCGCCTTGATATGCATCTTCATATGGATGGTGCGCGCTTTGTAAACGCGGTTGCGGCAATGAACCTGTCGCCGAAAGAATTGTCCTGGGAAGCAGGTGTGGATGTATTGTGTCTGGGGGGCAGCAAGAACGGTATGGCGATTGGCGATGCCATCGTGTTTTTCAATAAAAATCTGGCCAAAGATTTCGATTATCGTTGTAAGCAGGCCGGACAATTGGCGTCAAAAATGCGTTACATAAGCGCACCCTGGGTGGCGATGCTCGAGGACGAAATCTGGCTGAAGCACGCAGCACATGCTAATCATTGCGCTCAAAAACTCTCCACTGAGCTTACCCAAATAGAGGGAATTGACCTGATTGTACCCACCGAAGCCAACGGCGTTTTTGTAAATATGCGGGCAGATATTGCAGCTCGATTGCGCGCAAAGGGCTGGAAGTTTTATGACTTTATTGGTGAGGGTGGGATGCGGTTGATGTGTTCCTGGGCGACGACGCAGGATGAGATTGATGTGTTTTGCGAGGATGCGAGAGGGGAGTAGTTGTATTCTTTTTGTTTTGTTTTTTGGACTGACGTGTTGGGTTCTCCATTACTTGATGTTTTCGCTTTATGCGCTGGCGCTTACTTTAAAAGAGGTACGCTCGCGCGCCCTTACTTTTTGGCGACCCAAGAAAGAAAGTAAGCGTCAGCGCATCGAGCGAAAACATCAAACAATGACGTAACCAACACGATTAGTCCAAAGACACAGTTAACACCCGCTGCATAAGCAGCCCGCTACTGCACCTTATACCCCGCATGACAAGCCACACACGCCGCCGTTACATCTTTCAGTTTAGCGTAAGCCGGTAGTGCTTCTCCTTCCTGCGCGATACGTGCAAACTGGCTGGCAGCTTTATGCATGGCGGTGCCCGCAGCGCTCATCGCTTCAGGCATGTATTTTGCGATATGACTGGCGCCATGTAATTCCAGTGAACTGAAACCAAGATTAGCTTCTGCGATGTCAGCGGCTTTTTCAAGGTTGTCTGCGGCTAAATATTCAAGAATTTTATCCAGGGTGACCAGGTGGTTGCGCATATTACCCAGCATGTGGGTGCGCATCATGTCCGGCAGTTCTACCATTTGCCGGGTATCTTCCTGGGCCAGGACGCTGAAATTTGAAAGGGGTAAAACCAGGGCGCATGAAATGATGATATTTTTAAACATAACAAATGGGTGCGCGGGTTACAGACGACAACGGATATTCCTGCTAAAACTGGGCGGAGAAAGTTTCTCCGATTATCTGTTGGCCGCTGCTGTTTGGATGGACTCCATCCGAGCAGATATTACTACCGGTCATTACCGCGTTATTGTCCGCAATGCGAACACCGCCGATGGCACGATAACCATCATTGATCGCATTTATATCATTATTTCCTCTGTTTGAGTTAGTGATCGGTGGCAGGGTGCCGATAATACAGATGACGCCATTATCCTCGCAAATTTGTGCAAGGCTCTGCATCGCATTAATGGCTCCGCCGACTCCACCCCAACTTACATTGTTGGTCCCCAGTAGTGAGACGATAACCCGGGGGTTATGCTTATCTATCAGATCCTGCGCACGGCTGACGCCCTCTTCAGCGGAGATGCCTCCTGTGCTGTTATTAATGACAGGTACGCCAGTCAAGCTTTCTATGATATCCGGGAACGCTATATTTGTGCACTCTCCCAGCCCTATACTGTCACCTAATACAACGATCAGTCTTTCCTTGTCTCCTGAGCCTCCGCTGGAACTCGAACCACCACCGCAGGCCGCCAAAAACACA
>JAAELZ010000387.1 GCA_024226105.1 Pseudomonadota bacterium
GGTGGTAACTGGGGTGGCGCATCCTTTGTTAAGGGTATGTGGCATTTCTGGATGCAGGAGGAGGGGGTGTTCGGAAAACCGCTCGCGGTGTCGACCCAGACCATATTTTTATTCGTGATGTTCGGTGCCATTCTGGAAAAAGCGGGGGCAGGTGGTTATTTTATTAAGATCGCTTTTGCCCTGCTTGGACATCTTAAAGGCGGGCCTGCTAAAGCGGCAGTCATTGCCTCTGCCTTGAGTGGATTGTATTCTGGGTCATCCATTGCCAATACGGTCACGACGGGAACGTTTACGATTCCTTTAATGAAGCGCACGGGTTTTACGCCGGAGAAAGCCGGGGCGGTCGAAGTTGCATCCTCGACAAACGGACAGTTAACACCACCGGTAATGGGGGCAGCGGCCTTCCTGATTGCCGAGTTTACCGGCGTTGAATACACGCAATTGTTGAAGCATGCACTGGTTCCGGCGCTGGTTTCGTACATCGCTCTGATTTATATCGTGCATCTGGAGGCCTGTAAGCTGAACTTGAAAGGTCTGGAAAAGCCGCCTGGCTCTTTGACGTTTGCGCGCAAGATGATTGGGTTTTTGACCGGTTTTATCGGGATTTCGGTATTGTTTTTGATCGTCTACTTTACTCTGGGTAAGGTAAAAGTGATGTTTCCGGGAATGTCGGTTTATGCGGTGATGGGTATTCTATTGATCGGATACCTGGTATTGGCATTTGTAGCATCCAGGCGTGATGATCTGGAAATGGATGACCCTGAGGCACCCATTACAGAGTTGCCGGAGGCCAAATCAACTGCGATGACAGGTTTGTACTATCTGTTGCCCATCATTTTGCTGCTGTGGTGCATCCTGCCTTCACCGGAGCGCCTGTCGGCACATTTATCCGCATTCTATGCCTGTCTGGCGATGATTTTTGTCACCTTTACTCAACATGCGATTAAATCTTTTTTTCGCGGAGAAGGTGATTATGGTGCCAAAATCAAACATGGTTTTGACCAGGTGATAGACGGCATGATTGCCGGTGCGAGGAATATGATTTCGATCGGTATAGCAACGGCTGCGGCCGGCGTGATCGTGGGTTCAATTTCGTTGACCGGCGCGCATGGTATGGTAGGTCAATTTGTGGAATTTCTCTCGGGTGGTAATCTGTTGTTAATGCTGGTGCTGGTGGCGCTGATGAGCTTAATTCTGGGAATGGGTTTGCCTACAACGGCCAACTATCTGGTGGTCTCCAGTTTGATGGCGCCGGTTATTGTTGCCCTGGGCGCCAAATCCGGCTTGATTGTGCCGCTGGTTGCCGTGCATTTATTCGTTTTCTATTTCGGCATTCTGGCCGATGATACACCGCCAGTTGGCCTGGCAGCCTATGCGGCGGCGGCGATATCCAAGGGGGATCCAATCCAGACCGGTATCCAGGGTTTTGCTTACGATATTCGAACAGCATTATTACCGTTCCTGTTTTTATTCAATACTGAATTGCTATTAATAGATGTGGGGCCAGCGAAGGCGATCTTTGTGTTTGTGATCGCTACGATCGCGATGATGTTATTTGCCGCGGCAACGCAGAGCTGGTTCCTTACCCGTAGTAAAATCTGGGAGTCTGTCATTTTACTGCTGGTGGCATTTACACTGTTTCGCCCGGGATTCTGGCTGGATATTGCATCCCCGCCGTTTGATGAGTTGGATGGTTCACAGGCAATTGTGCAGGCCGAAGAGCTACCCGATGGTGCGAGCATGCGTGTGAAGATCAGCGGGCCGGACTTTGACGACCCCGATCGCTCGAATCACACCAATCTGATTTTATCCCTGGGCGAGCAAACCGATGCCGAGTCGCGATTTATGCAGGCCGGTTTAATGGTGCTGGAAGATGAGGGGAAATTGCTGGTAGATGGCGTAACCTGGGATTCTGAACACAAGCAGTTGGACAGGTTGTTCTCAATAGGCGACCCGGACAATCCCATGATCATCGAGAAGGTGTTATTAAAACGGGAACGAGTGGCTAAAGAGTGGTTTTACCTGCCTGCGATATTGCTATTGGGACTGATCATCATGATGCAACGAGGGCGCATCAGGAAGTTTGGCCATCCCTTGCTGGTCGATGACGAATAATTCTGGAGGAATTAACAATGTATAAAAAAATCCTTGTTCCAGTCGACCTGGGACGCGAGAAAAATGCGATTAAGCTGTGTAATGCTGCAGCTGACATGGCCGGCGAAGACAGCGAAATTCGTTTGATTAGCATCGCCCCGGGTTATGGTATGCCGGTGGTGGCTTCATTTTTCCCCGCTGATGCTCAGGAAAAAGTGCTCGCTGAGTTACTAAGCCTGCTTACAAAACTAGCGGAAGCGAATCTAAGTGGTGAAGTATCTGTCAGGGTCAGGGAAGGAAAACGTTCCAAAACGATTTTGGCCGAAGCGGATAACTGGTCGGCGGATTTAATTGTTGTCGGCAGCCGCAAGAAGCTTTCCCGAGACGGGCAGCGCGTACTCGGTTCGTGTAGCAGTAGCGTAGCAGATCGGGCGAAATGTAACGTTATGATCGTGCGTGGTTTACCACTTAAATAGCGTTTCCAAAGAGGAGGGCGTTTGAGGTCTGTTTTATACGAGAACAGGCACGCACCAAACTACTCTAAAACGCGCCGTCATAAGCCATTCGCGGAAATCGACAGGCCAGCACTGTGGTGTGATCACGCGCAAGGGCGGCATCTAATTCTTGCTCAAGCGTCTGGCTGTTTTCGATCCATTCACTGTGAAAACCGTAGGCACGACCAATCGAAACAAAATCAGTATTTTTAAAATCAACCGCGATATTGTCATAGTTCATAGCACGTTGTTTTAGTTCAATAAGGGCGAGAGATTCATCAACAAACACCACAATGATGATCGGCAGGCCGACATCGCGAATTGTTGCCAGATCCCCCAGAACCATCTCCAGACCCGCATCACCGGTAAAAGCGACCACAGGCTGTTGCGGTTTGATCATTTTGTAACCTAGAGCCATGGGCGCAGCAACTCCCATGGTGCAAAGGCCGGTGGATTGAAGCAGGGTCCGAGGCTGCTTACAACGCCATATCTGGCTAAGCAGAATTCGATGCGCCCCCGTATCTACAGTAGCAACCGTGTTGTCGGGAAGACAACGCCGGGTTGTTTCAATAATGGCATGTGGGCCCCAGGGCGTTTGTGTGCTGAACGCATCGAGATTCGCCTGGCGGGTGTCAGATACCTCTCCCTGAGGCCAAAACTGGTCAGAAGCGGTAATCACGTCTAATTGAGGTAGGGTTTGTTTGAGGTCGCAGTAAAAGTGCTGTGTGCTCTGGTGCATGTAATGCGTATTTGCCAGGGTGCTAAATTCAAGCACCGTTGCTTCCTCTCCCCATACATTCCGCCACCCGGTGCGCATTTCAATCGGGTCGTACCCAAAAAGTAAGATCAGATCTGCCTGTTCTACAAAGGGCAGCAATATAGATTCAGATTTCGGAGACAAGCCGGTCGCACCGAGGCTCAGGGCATGATCCTCAGGCAATATGCCTTTGGCTTTGTAGGTGGTGATCAGCGGGATACCGCAGGCTTTCAAAAAAGCACTCAGTTCGTCTTCCGCTTTTTGCTGTAGTACACCGACACCTGCGATCGCCACCGGCCTGTTCGCCTGATTGATTTGTACCAGGGTGTTTTTCAGCGTGCTTGCATCAA
>JAAELZ010000388.1 GCA_024226105.1 Pseudomonadota bacterium
CAGTTCATCCAGGATTACTAAATCAGTATGAATGAGTCGATGCGCCATGCGTCCTTGTTTACCCAATAGCTTTTCCTGTTCAAGTTGATTGACCAGTTCAATGGTCGATAAAAAGCGCACTCGCTTATGGTGATGCTGGATCCCCCTCTGTCAGGATAACTGTCGCCTCTGTTTTTAATCTTTTAACAGGGGGCTCTATCTGGTGGGACTGTCGGTTGTTGGCGTATGGAAAGGAGCCCGTAGGACGACTGGACATACGCCAACAACCGGCGCGCTGAAAATCAGCATCCCCGCCACTTTAAAAGAGATGACAAGTTATGAACTCAAAAACACAATATACTGAGGCTTTCCGCCAACAGGCGCTGCAAAAGGTCTATGCCCGCGGCAGCCGTAGCGTGATATCCATCGCCGAGGAACTTAACCTCAATCACTGGACATTAAAAAACTGGATGAAACCGAAAAGCAAACCCATCAAACAGAAAACTACGACTGCTAAACGCCCCAATGACTGGACGCCTGCAGAACGACTCGGCGCGTTAATGACGACGCACTCAATGGATGATCAATCGCTCGGTCACTATTGCCGTAGTCAGGGTATTTTCACCCATCATTTAAAACAGTGGCGAACCGATTTTGAATCAGGTACTTCGTCATCCTCCTCGCATCTTGCCGAACTACGCGACCTGAAGTCCAGCCATAAAAATCTGCAAAGCGAACTGAAGCGCAAGGAAAAGGCGCTGGCTGAAGCGGCAGCCTTATTGGTACTGCAAAAAAAGTTCCAGGCGCTCTGGGAGGACGAGGCAGAATGATTCATCTCCTGGAGCGCCAACGCATCTTGCAATGGGTTGACGAGGCTTCTGCCTCGGGTGCCCGTATTCGTAAAGCCTGTGATCTTCTTGATATCAGTCCGCGCAGCCTTCAGCGCTGGAGACAGTCAGGAGCGGTCGTTGAGGATGGCCGTATCCGGCGTCAATTCGTACCGGCTAACAAACTCAGTGAGATTGAACGCGAACAGTTGATACAGGTTGCTAATTCCGAGCGGTTCTCCGGCCTGCCGCCTACCCAGATCGTGCCGATACTGGCTGAACAAGGCCGATATATGGCTTCGGAATCGACATTTTATCGGGTCTTGCGTGACAAACAACTGTTGCAGCATCGCCAGGCCAGTCGCCCGGCAGGCGTGACTCATCAACCCAAAGCGTTGGTAGCCGATGCCCCAAACCAACTTTACAGTTGGGATATCACCTATTTGCCGCAAGCCATCAGGGGTCTGTTTTTCTATCTGTACCTGTTTATGGATATCTTCAGCCGCAAGATCGTCGGCTGGCAGGTCTACGAGCAGGAAAGTAGTGAGTGGGCCTCCGAGATCATGCTGGATATTGTTCAGTGTGAGGCGCTCAAGCCGGGCCAGGTCACGTTGCATTCCGATAACGGTGGACCGATGAAAGGCGCCACCATGCTGGCGACCCTGCAGAAGCTGGGGGTTGTGCCGTCGTTCTCGCGGCCATCGGTTAGTAATGATAACCCGTATTCCGAATCACTATTCAAGACCATGAAATACTGTCCAGAATACCCGGCCCAGGCATTTGTTGATCTGGATCAAGCACGTCAATGGGTGACAGGCTTTGTGAACTGGTACAACCATAAACACCGCCACAGTGGCATCAACTTTGTCACCCCTGCACAACGTCACGCAGGTCTGGACAATGATATTCTGGCACAACGTAAACGGGTCTACGAGATGGCCAAAGCTCGGCACCCGGAACGCTGGAGTAGTCAGACCCGGAACTGGGAATCGATATCTATGGTGTCCTTAAATCCAGAGAAAAGCACGAAGGTTAACGATGCAAATTCTAAATTAGAGGCCGCATGAGTTAATCACTTGAGGCGACAGTTACCTTGACAGCTACCGACACCGTGGCCGATCCTGCCTGTAGTACCGGCGGCTTTTTATTGGCCGCGCACGATTACATGGCGGATAAAGCCACCTCCAAAAAAGAACAACGTCATCTCAAAGAACATGCCTTACGCGGTAACGATATTGTCGACAGCGTGGTGAGGCTATGCGCCATGAACTTATACCTGCATGGTATTGGTGGTGATGAATGCCCGATTTACGCCAATGATGCCCTGGCCAAAGAAGTGGGGGATGACCGTGTCGATATGGTCCTGGCCAATCCACCCTTTGGTAAAAAGAGCTCCATTACCGTCATCAACGATAAGACCGGTAAAAAAGAACAGGAAAAGCTGGTCTATGAACGCACCGACTTTTGGGCCACCACCTCCAACAAACAGCTCAACTTTGTGCAACACATCGCCAACATGCTCAAGATCGACGGCAAAGCTGCCGTGGTCGTGCCCGATAACGTCCTCTTCGAAGGTGGTGCCGGTGAAACCGTGCGCAAAAACCTGCTCGAACGCACCGACCTCCACACCCTGCTGCGCCTGCCCACCGGCATCTTCTACGCCCAGGGTGTCAAAGCCAACGTCATCTTCTTCGATGCTAAGCCCGCCTCGAAAACTGCCTGGACTAAGAAACTCTGGATTTATGATTTTCGCACCAATGTTCACATGACCCTGAAAACCAA
>JAAELZ010000389.1 GCA_024226105.1 Pseudomonadota bacterium
CTACCATGATGCCACTAGTGCTACCATGGCCGACGCGGGCCAGCAGAATCAAGTTGGGGCAGCTGAGCCAATTTTGAATAGCTGAGATGCTTTCCGCGGAACCTTTGAGCACTTTTACGTTATACCCGTTGTTGCTGGCGACATTGCTTGCGTAGTCCACAGAATTATTCGCAGAGGGTTCGCCGGGTTCGCAGGTGGAGAAAACCATATCCACCGATGTGTCCGGGCATGAGGCATAGTAAGTATCATATTCCTGAGCCATGGTTTCCGCCGTATCCTGGTAGTTATACACGATATCGGTGACTTGATAATTACCAGTAAGATCAACGCGAAAGGTTTCATAGGAATAGGTCGTACTGCTTAAGAGGTAGACGATCAGGTAGTCCACATCTCCCGAATCATTATAAACCACCCTCACATTGGCCTTGTGTACCTGCGCCTCGTTCAAATTGAAGTTGTTTTTGATGATTTTTTTTATTTTATTTTGTTTAAGCGAGGAAGCCCCATAACTTTCGGACGGGAAAATATTAATGGGTGCCTGCGCCCAGGCGGATACGCTTAACATCAATAGGATCGTCAGGGCATAAATCAAACATTGCTTTAGCTTAAACCGCTTTACCGCTGTCATACTAACCTCCCGAGTTGTTTGAAAGTGATGAGTACCGTGTACCGGTGGCATCCAAAGGATAGGGGTTTTTGGCAGGTTTTTACACCTTAAAACCACGCAGGATAGCCGGAGGACTCCAGATCCCGAGTTGCCGGTTCCTGGTCCGGGGTCACCCACTAATGGGTGACCCCGGACACCACCCGGGCACCTGATTGCCATCGTGCGTTAGGATGGCAATCAGGCATGTGTGAATAG
>JAAELZ010000390.1 GCA_024226105.1 Pseudomonadota bacterium
CGCCGCGCGCGGTCAGCATAATAACGGGAATGTCACTAAACTTACGCACCCGGCGGCAAACCTCAAAACCATCGATACCCGGAAGCATAATGTCGAGAACCAGGAAGGCATAACGACCCTGTTTTAATTTTTCGATCCCCGCCAGAGGTTCCGCAGCATGATCCAGCGCCAGATCATAACGAGCGAAATAGTCCTTAAGAGGCGCTGCCAACCCCTCATCATCATCAATCATTAGTACCGGTGTCATAAATTAAAGTCTAACAAATTTGGGCGCGCATATAGGCCAATTAATAAGGAGACAGGACGAAAAACCCGGGCGAAAATAGTTTCGTCCGGGTTTTGGCTGTTTAGGCTTCCCTTTAGTCCTTAACCACTCTGCAGAAATGGCATGGCTTAGCCAGTAGTGCAATGGCACGCTGCTGCTGTACCGGGTCCAGCCCCCGGGCAAAATCGATTGCTTTCATCGATTGCTTTCATCGATTGCTCATCCAGCCATGCAAACCACGCTTACCCATTGTCAGCACCTCTTTCATCCTTATTGTTATGATCGCGCCAATGGCGTCCTTTGTGCGACATACGAAACTCAATCATTTCACTGACTTCTGCCTGCTGTGCAGAATCAAGTCCATCGTAGAATTCAGCAAATGCGGCAATGAGTGAGGGCGCATTTTTCTCTACCAGTTCCAGGCGCTGCTCAAGTAACTGCATCGCTTTAGCCTGATCAAGCTCACTACTAAGTACCGACTGAACCTGATCCGCCGTAAGCTTTTCAGCACGCATGGAATCCAGGCCCCTGAATACGCTGACTTTAAGATCGTTGAGCTCATTTTCCTGCTGATCATTCAGGTCCAGCTTCCAGGCGATGCGTTTTGTTATCCACCCGCCCCGATGCTCGCTCCCCGAACCCGGCCCGTATGAACATCCGGGCCCGTGATTAAATTGTTTAGCGGTAACAACACCCACCAGCCCCAGGCCCACCAGGCTACCCACAATGATTTTCGTTGAACGTTTCATTTTTTTCCTCTATGCGTTGAATGAGGTATTCAGTTTAGGCAGAGCGAAACGCGCAATCCTTTCATCGTGGTAACAGTCTGTAACATTTTGTAACACGATTTTGCCGTAATCATCTCATTTAGGCCGACCAACGGCGATTTATTAGAGATGTCTTATATATGCAAATACAGCCACTTAATGGCGTTTCCCTATTCATTTTCTATTCATTTTGAGGTATCGTGCAGGCAACAATAGCAGACATGGAACTTACCTCATGGTCACAAATAACAAAGAATCTAACAAACGCTCATCTATATCTTCGAAATTTAATCAGTCCCTGCTGACATTGTTCCTGGTATTGGTACTCATATTAATACCCATCGTGTATTACCTGACCAAAACCCAGGTTCTGGCACAGGCAAACAAGGAGCTGACACTGCTGGTCGATATGGTCAAATCGGTGCGTAACGTCGTGCGTGAAGATACCCGCCCGCACTTTACACCAAAAGGAGAGTTTTTCCCGGTTGTGGTTTCTTCTACCGTGATGGCCAAAACCGTGGCCGAAAAATTTGCGCGGGTTCGTCCTGAGTATTACATCAAAATATTTTCCGATAACCCGCTTAACGCCGATGATTACCCGGATGAACTGGAGAAAGAGTTGCTGCAACGCTTTCGTCAAAACAAGGAATTAAAATCAGTCGTGGAAACCGGCGTTATTCGGGGCCAGCAGTATCTACTTTCTTCTGCGCCCGCCACTGTTAAAAAAGGTTGTTTGTTATGCCATGGCGATCCGGCGCGCGCGCCACTGGCAATTTCCAAAAAGTACGGCACTCAATCAGGTTATGGCTGGACGGTTGGCAACGTTATTGGTGGTAGTGCCGTCGGCGTGCCCCTGGAAAACATAAATGCCATCGCGGTAGAACGCACGCTATACGCGTTATTGGCGCTCGCCTTCATATTCGGCGTTTTGTACGTCTATATTAATACCACTGTCCGCCGCAACATCATCTCACCTATCAGAGAGATCGCTGAAAAAGCTAAAAAAATCAGCCGAGGTGATCTGGGCAACGCTCTGGAGACGGATCGAGATGATGAAATTGGTGAGTTATCGAATTCCTTTGAAATGATGCGCCGCAGCTTTATCTCGCTGGTTCGCCGAATAAAGGCAAATAACACCGCGTAACCATATCCGGCCTAACCAATTTAGCTTAACGATATATCATGAAGGCGATACTGCAATATGTGCAGAAGGTCATTGCATCAGATAAAGACGGTACTATTTGTATTACCATCGATACGGGCGAAATGGCGACGTTAACGATTAAAAATCGCTCTATTGTTGCAGCCTCACTCGAGGAGGCCACAGGAAAAGAAGCGCTTGAAACCATTAAATTGGCGACCATCACACATATGGAGTTCTGGGTGGGCATTACGCTAAGGAGCGATATCCAGAAAATGATAGGTATTCAGGCTGACACCAATGCTCTGTCTCCTAAACCGAAGGAGGAAATATTTCCCGATGGCGCACCATTGGCTCTGGAAAGTGATGAGGAAGAGGAAAAACCAACTGAATCCAAATCGAAAAAGCCTGCCAGCGAAACTAAAAAAGAGGCCGAGGAACCGGCTCACATCACCGAAAAAGACGTTGAAATCCTTACCAGCGCATTAGGAGATTACATCGGGCCGGCAGCCAGCATACTGCTCGAAGGCATCATTGAGGAGGCACACGATATGGATCACCTCATTACACTGCTTTCAGAGGAGTTATACAGTGATAAAGAACGCGATGAGTTCAGTCAAAAAGTATATTTCCTGTTGAGCCAGAGTTAGCCCGGACAATTGATGAGTTTTACGCGTCCTCACTCAGTCCTATTGATTCCACAGCAAATCACCATCAATCGACCGTACACTCAGGTCTAATACACTACCAGGTTATCCCGATGAATCATCTCCGGGTCATCGACATAGCCCAGTATGTCGCCTATCTGTGAACTCGAGTGGCCGATTATCTTGTGCGCTTCCGGAGAGCTATAGTTAACAATTCCACGCGCGATTTCTTCTCCGGACAAGGCACAGACCGAAACGATATCGCCGCGTACAAATTCGCCACTGATCTCTTTAATCCCGATCGGCAACAAGCTTCTTCCTTCATTCTGTAATACCTTTGCCGCCCCGGGGTCAACCATCAGCCGGCTGCTCAACTTCGCCTGCCCGGCAATCCATTGCTTGCGCGCCGCCATTTTTTGCTGCCTGGGAAATAACCAGGTTCCAACTTTTTTTCCATCCAGCACCGACTGCAAAATATCATTTTCCTGCCCGTTTACGATTACCGTCAGGGTGCCGGAACGGGCCGCTTTACCGGCTGCATTAAGCTTGGTGATCATGCCCCCTGTTCCCAAAGCACCTCCATCACCCGCCATTTTTGAAAGCTCGGGATCACCGGCATCACCAATATGAACCAGCTCTGCATTGGCATGCTGCCTCGGGTCTGCGGTATACAGGCCATTTTGGTCGGTCAGCAATACCAGAGCATCCGCCTCAATCAGGTTGGCAACCAGGGCCCCAAGCGTATCGTTATCAGCGCGAATTTCCTCTGTTACCACGGTATCGTTTTCATTCACGATTGGAACAGCATCCATCTCAAACAGCGTTTGCATGGTACGCCGTGCGTTGAGATAGCGCATTCGGTTGGCTAGATCCGCGTGTGTCAGCAGTATCTGAGCGCACACCACATCGTGTCGTTTGAACTCAAGCGCGTAAGAATGTACCAGCCCCATTTGCCCTGCCGCCGCCGCGGCCTGAAGCTTATGAACTTCTTTAGGCCTACGGGGAATTTTCAAGCGTCGTAGCCCTTCTGCTATCGAGCCGGAAGAGACCAGCACCACGGCTATACCCTGCTGGCGCAATGTTATGATTTGATCAACCAGGTGGCTGATAACTTCCGTATTCAAACCCGCCTGAGGATGGGTCAATAAAGCGCTGCCAATTTTGACAACCCATACTTTGGAAGCTTTTAAGATGCCCTTATCGTGCTTAATCCGATCATGCATCGCCTAAATCCTCTTCATCAAGGCGCTCGCCGTCAGGAGATTCTGTTTCCGCCAGAGCCTGCTCGGCCTCGAGCCGGTCAATCTCCATTAGCCGTTGACTGATTGCATTCATCACAACGTCGCAGCCCTGCCCTGATATTGCGCTGACAATATACACCGGGGCCTTCCAGTCCAGCGCCTCAACGATTTGCTGCTTGAGGGTCTCAAGTTCGTCTTCGGGCAGCATATCGGCCTTGTTGAGCAATAACCATCGCTCCTTATTCCGCAAGCCCTGATCAAATCGCTCCATCTCTACTTCGAGTTTGCGAATGGCCTTCAGGGGTGCCTGCTCA
>JAAELZ010000391.1 GCA_024226105.1 Pseudomonadota bacterium
ATTCCGGCTTTACCGAAGGTGGGGCCGGAACTCATCGGGCAGCATACTACGCTCGCCGTAAGGGTATCGGCGTTTGAAACGCTGCGTACCTTATGTGCAACTGCGCAGTCTGCCTTGCTCTCTAGCAGTGCCAATTACCAGGGGCAGGAACCCCTCACTGCTGCGGCGGATGTGGCCAATGTCTTTGCGGATAAAATTGACTATATAATCGACTTACCCATCCAGGGCCTGGATAAAACCAGCAGTATAACTGATGCTATAACCTTACATACCATTAGGCCTTAAGTACATGAAATCGCTGCCGATAGACACCATCAAAAAGTATTTCCAGGGCTTGCAACAATCCATATGTGATGGCATCGAGCAACTGGAAACGACATCTTCATTCGAAACGGATCAATGGCAGCATGCCAACGGGGGCGGTGGTACCTCCAGGGTTATCAGCGGCAGTGTAATCGAAAAAGGTGGCGTGAATTTCTCCCACGTCAAAGGCAAAGAACTGCCCGCGGCGGCATCTGCCAAACGCCCGCAAATGGCCGGGAAACCCTTCGAAGCGATGGGTGTGTCGGTGGTTATCCATCCACTGAACCCCTATGTGCCTACCTCGCATGCCAATGTGCGTTTTTTTGTTGCTGATCCGCAAGGTGATAATCCGCTCTGGTGGTTCGGCGGCGGTTATGATTTAACCCCTTATTACGCCGACGAATTAGATGTTGTGGCCTGGCATCAGGCTGCGAAAGCCGCCTGTGATGGCTTCGATAAAACCTATTACCCGCGGTTTAAGCAATGGTGCGATGAGTATTTTTATTTAAAACACCGTGATGAACAACGCGGCGTAGGGGGGCTGTTTTTTGATGATTTTAACGAACGGAGTTTTGATCATGCTTTCGGTTTTATGCAAAGCGTTGGCAACAGCTATATTGGAGCCTATCAGCCCATCGTTGAGCGGCAAAAACACAAACCGTTTGGTGAAACCGAACGTACTTTTCAGGCCTGCCGACGAGGGCGCTACGTTGAATATAATCTTCTGTATGACCGCGGCACTATCTTTGGCCTGCAATCGGGCGGGCGTACGGAATCTATTTTGATGTCCTTGCCCCCGAAAGTTGAATGGCATTATAACTACCAGCCGCAAACAGGCAGCCCTGAAGCCCGTTTAACCGATTACTTTCTGAAGCCTCGCGACTGGCTGGACATAACTTAATGCGGGTTTTATACAGCCTGCTATTGTATTTGCTTTTGCCTTTCATATTGCTGAGGCTGTTGCTTCGATCGATCAAAAACCCGGCATATCGCAGGCGTGTATTAGAGCGTTTCGGGGTATACGTTGATGCACCGGTGTCCGAAGGTATTTGGGTACATGCGGTATCGGTCGGAGAGGCGATTGTCGCGGTGAAACTCATAAAAGCTTTACAGTTGCAGTACCCGGATTATGCGATCACGGTGACTTGCGGTACACCAACCGGATCTCAAATAATTCAAAAGCAGCTCGGTGACGGCGTGTTTCATGTTTATGCGCCTTATGATTTACCTGGATCAGTAAAACGCTTCCTTAATAATTGCCAGCCCGCAGTGGGCATTATTATGGAAACTGAAATCTGGCCAAACTTATTCTCCCAGGCTTCCAGTAGTGGCGTTAAAGTATTGATTTCAAACATGCGTTTGAGTGAGATTTCTTTTCGGCGTTATCAGAAATTTCCTGCGTTCATCTCCCGGGTTTTATCTACGGTTAATCAAATCGCCGCGCAGAGCGATAGCGATGCGCAAAGGGCGATCTCATTAGGTGCGGATGCTGACAGGGTGCAGGTGGTGGGCAATCTTAAGTTTGATGTTGATAAGCGTAGTGAGTCTGTTGTTTCAAGCCTTGCAGAGCTTAAGGATAAAATATCAGCACAAAGGAGTGTCTGGTTGGCGGGCAGTACGCATGAGGGGGAAGATGAGATCATCCTGAATGTGCATGAGAAACTTGTACAGTCCAGAGCAACACTGCTGCTCATATTGGTTCCGCGCCATCCTGAGCGGTTTGAAAAGGTCTACAAATTGTGTCATGCCCGATTTCGTACCCAAAAACGCAGTACGCTTACAGACGGAGCAGTGCTTGAAAGTGATACCCAGGTATTACTGGTAGACAGTATTGGCGAACTGGATCAGTTTATCGGTATCAGCGACTGGGCCTTTATTGGCGGTAGCCTGGTGCCCGTGGGTGGTCACAATATTCTGGAAGCATGCCAGGCAGGGGTGCCGGTGGTTTTTGGTGAGTTTATGTTTAACTTCAATCATATAGCTAAGATTGTCGTCGAGAAGGAAGCCGGGATACAGATTTCTGAAGAGGCAGATTTAGTGCAGGCTGGTTTGCGTTTGTCGGAGGATCCCGATGCCCGCAGAAGGATGGGGGCGAGCGGTCACGCCCTGATCGAGGAGAATCAGGGGGCAACCCGCAGAACACTGGAACTACTCTCTGGCTGGTTACCGGTCAAAGAATAACGCAATCCAGGGCGCTTCAATTGGAACATCGAATTGGCCTCGTTCGTGGCATTTTTCTTGTAACCATCACCTTCATCGGCTCGGGTGTCATGGCCATTCCGGCAATGACCGCAAGTCTCGCCGGAGATCTGGCCCTGTACGCCTGGTTGGCCCTGGCGATTTGCAGTTTACCCTTAGGCCTGGTATTTGCCCGTTTGGGACAGCGCTACCCCAGCCAGGGCGGTGTGTCAGAATATTTGAGCCGGGCGCTCAGCAGCAAAAAGGCTAAAGCGATTGGCCAGCAACTGGCGGCCTATTTATTTTTACTTGCGGTAATTAGCGGTGCAGCGCCAGCAGTGGGCATCGCGGCCGCTAACCTGGGGCGGGCGTTGGCGATCACGCCTCAATGGTATCCGCTGCTAAGTTATATCACTGTGGCCTTGATTGTGGTCATTGTGTTCCTGGGCATACGTTTTTCCTCAGCGGTGCAAATGGTCGTGGTGTTGATATTTATATTGTTGCTCGGTCTATTGTGGTTTAAGGGTGCGCCAACGTCACTAACCCTGCCCCCTGTGAAGCATGCAGGGATGCTGTTCTCGCAACCTGTAGTTGCTGCATTCGGGGCCGGCATGTGGGCCTTCATTGGCTTTGAGGCGCTTTCGCATTTGAGCCAGGATTTTAAAAATCCACGCCGGGATTTGCCGCTCGCAACGATTGTTGGCATGCTGCTGGCTACCCTGTTTTATGTTGTCACCCTGATACTGGTGCTCGCTCATCATGCTTATGGTGACGAGTTAAGCGATACCACCTCACTTACGCTGTTATACGACATTTTGTTTGGAGAAGGCGGGCGTCAAATTGTCGGTACAGTAGGTTTCCTCGCGGGCTTTGCAGTGGTGGTGGTTTATTTCACCAGTTTTACCCGATTAACGCTCTACCTAGCATTGCATCAACAGATTCCGGCTGTGTTTGCGAATACCAATCAATTTAATACGCCATACTGGGGTCTGCTTCTCATTACCTTTACGACTGTCGTCTCACTATCAATTAAGTATCTGTTTGACGTTCAATTTGTACTGCTAATTACCTTCACCAACACTGTATTTATGCTCATTTATGCGCTTGCCATGATGAGCGCGATCAGGTTATTAAACGGTGTCTGGCGTGTTTTGGCGATTCTCGGGATGCTGGTATGCGGCGGATTTATTGCGGCCATGATTTCATTATTTTGATGTGATCCTGTTTCGCGTATCAGGGTGCTGGAACGCAGGTTCCATTTATATCGACACCTGAGATAGAAAACTCCACCCCGGGGTTGAGTGTCAGGGTCCTTATTGGGATTTCTGACAAGAATATCAGGCGGGACTATTTGTTCAGCGGTTTTTTGCAGTTGTGCGGTAATATGTACAGGAGAAAGAATTCAGGAGAGTGCGCTTGGGGTATACTCTACGCAAATTCAAACAGGCAAATTTATGAACTGGCTAGACCGAATTATTCCACCAAAAATCAAGGGCGCGCGCGATAGTGGTTCTGGCGTACCCAAGGGTTTGTGGCGCAAATGCAATGGCTGTCAGGCTGTATTGTATGCCGAAGAACTTGTAAGTAGTTTTGAAGTGTGCCCCAAATGCGGTCATCACCACCGCATTGGTGGCCCACAGCGCCTAAAGGCCTTTTTTGGTGAGCATTCCTTTCAATTGCTGGCCGAAGAAGTCGCTCCTCAGGATGCGCTTAAGTTTCGAGACTTGAAAAAATACAAAGATCGCCTGAGCGAGGCGAGTCGCAAGAGCAATTCGAGTGAAGCACTGGTGGTTGCGAAGGGGCTGCTGATTGATCAACCGGTGGTGGTTGCCGCATTTGATTTTAGCTTTATGGGAGGCTCAATGGGAGCAGTGGTGGGTGAGCGTTTTGTACGCGCCGTAGGCCTGGCTATTAAAGAACGTATCCCGTTTATCTGCTTTTCAGCCAGTGGTGGAGCGCGCATGCAGGAAGGCTTGTTCTCTCTGATGCAGCTAGGTAAAACTGTTGCCGCGCTTAAGCGCCTTAAAGGCGAAGCGATACCGTATATATCTGTCCTTACAGACCCTACTATGGGTGGCGTATCGGCCAGTTTTGCCATGCTCGGCGACGTCATTATTGCCGAACCCGAGGCGTTGGTGGGCTTTGCCGGGCAGCGCGTGATTGAGCAAACCGTACGCGAGAAATTACCAGAGGGTTTTCAGCGTGCTGAATTCTTGCTCGATCATGGGTCTATCGACATGATTTTAGCGCGCTCAGAATTGCCAGAGAACATCCATCGTTTACTGTCTACTTTATATTTTGAGCCTCGCGCGCAACAAGCCTGGATAGAGGCGGGGGCCGACAGTTAGTTTCTCCCTGCCTTGTCTTTCTCTTTTCATGAATTATTCGGGCAAGTGCAGGGTGGATAGGCGTAGCGTATCCACCGCTAACTGCAGGCATCAGGTATTAATGGTGGATGCGCTGCACCGGTAATCATATTATTTGGCCACCCTACACAAAAACCGTATGTCTCGCTCTCTTGATCAATGGATTGAGTACATCCAGACCCTGCATCCACGAACTATCGATTTGAGTCTGGATCGAGTCGCACAGGTGTGGGACAGGTTTAAACCCGCAGAATTACCCCCGGTTATCGCGGTGGCAGGAACCAATGGTAAGGGCAGCAGTGTTTCTATGCTGGAATCCATTTACCGGTATGCGGGCTACCGGACGGCGGCGTTTACCTCCCCGCACCTGGTTCGATTTAACGAGCGCCTGTGCCTGGATAATATTCCCGTTGATGATGACCGCCTTTTGGCTTCATTTGCGCGAATTGAGGCACTGCGGGGTGACGTATCGCTCACGTTCTTTGAATTCAATACGCTACTGGCGCTGGATATTTTCTGTGCTGAAAAACCGGGTGTCATCCTGCTTGAGGTGGGTTTGGGTGGTCGCCTGGATGCAGTGAATATTGTCGACAATAATCTGGCACTGATTACGGCAATTGATATTGACCATACCGCCTGGCTGGGTAGCAGTCGGGAGCAGATTGGTGCCGAAAAGGCGGGAATCATAAAAGCGGGTGGCCTGGCCGTGTTGGCAGACCCTGAAGCACCGCGTAGCATGGTGGATATTGCAAAATCCAGACAGGCGGTGCTGGTGCAGGCGGGCATCGACTATCAGCTGGAGGCCGGGCCACAGGAAAAGTGCTGCTTTTCTTCAGAGCAGGCGGGTCTTGCGATGTTTGATGGCTTTGAATTTGAGCCGGCATTGCAACATGTGTACATGAATAGCGGAGGTGTGCTGGCGGCTATTGCGATGATGAATAGTCGCTTACCGATTACCAGGGCGCAGCTTAGAACCGGCCTGGCCAGGCAAAAATTGAGCGGGCGATTGCAACTGATCAAGGGGGAGCCCAGTATCCTTCTGGATGTTTCACACAACGAGGCATCGGTTCTTTCGATGCTTGAATATATCGATTCTTTAGCAATTGAAGGCCGCATTCATGCGGTATTCGGGGCTCTGGTGGACAAAAACTATGGTTCGGCATATGACGCCCTGAAGGCGCGAATTGACGCGTGGTATCTGTGTGATCTGGAAGGTGATCGCGGGCAAAGTGCCGCTGCTCTGGGTGAAAAACTGTTTGCACAGGAATCGAATTTTGGTAATGGGCTGAACGCGGGTTTTTACCCCTCTCCGCAAAAGGCGTTTGTGCAGGCAAAGCAGAAGGCGGATGCCCGGGATCTGATCGTAATATTTGGCTCGTTTCATCTCGTCGGTGCTATAATCCCGACCCTCACTAGTTAACGCTTACGCGCACCGTTTTGTCTGAACATCTTTCCAATACTCAACTCAAAAACCGATTGTTAGGCGCCGGTATGCTGGTGCTGGCCGCAGTGATACTTTTGCCGCTTTTTTTGGGTGATCCTAAATATGTGGAGGCCCCCGAACCGGAGCCCCTCAAAAGCACTAAATTCGAATCCAGAATTCAACCTCTGCCGGGCAACGTTCAGGGCTCGCAGAGCAACGTGGAATCGAGTGCCAAAGCGGCGCCGGAAAGCGGGGGGCTGGTACTGAAAAAGCTGGATAATCAGCAGGCACCTGCTGCAGAAAAAACCAAACAGATTGATATCCAGCCATTGCGGCTGGATAAGCTGGGTTCTGAACCCACCCCTCAAGCGAAAACAGTTACAAAGGTTGCTGATACTCCAGCACCTAAGTCTAAGCCTGAGCCGGTAGTTAAAAAGTCCGCCCCGGTAAAAACCAGTTCTACCGCAGTGAAACCTGCCGTTCAAACGGTAACATCGGGTTGGGCTGTGCAGACTAATATTTTTTCCAGCTCTGAAAACGCCAAAAATTTTTCGGTGACTTTAAAGAATAATGGATATAAGCCCAATATCAGTGATGCAAAGGTTGCGTCCGGAAAAGCCTGGCGTGTCTGGGTTGGCCCGTTCGCAAGCAAATCTGAAGCCAGAGCTATCTCAAAACGCCTCGAACAGCAGATGGGAATTGAAGGTTATGTTCGAGCCTATCCATTTCAATCATAAGCATTTTAAATGCCGCAGCAATATCCACATAACATGTACCCTTCGGCAAAAGCGGTGTTAGATATGGCCCGGATAGAATTTGAAAAACACACCTATTTTGAGGAGTTAATATGAGTTTGCCGTGGATTGATATCGTCATCATCGCACTTTTTGCTATTTCTATTCTAATTGGAATTTATCGCGGCTTTGTTAAAGAGACGCTTTCTGTGGTTTCCTGGGCATTGGCGGCCGTTGTGGCATTTCGTTATGGAGAACAGGCGTCAGTATATATAAAGCCCTATATTCCACAGGAACCGCTGGATCTGGCGATTGCCTATGTTGCGGTTTTTCTGATTTCGCTGATCGTGTTTTCGGTCATCAGCCACCTCATTAGCCAGATATTTGACTCTTCCGGTATGAAGGGGACCGATCGCTCCATCGGAAGTATCTTTGGTGCGATACGCGCCGCAGCCATCATTGTTATACTTGTTCTGGTTGGCCGATTTATGGCGATGGACAATCAACAATGGTGGATGGATTCTCAGTTTATTCCCTATTTTGAGCCATTGGTGGAGTGGCTTAAGTCCTTTTTACCGGCAGATATCATCAGTAAGATTGAAGCGTAGCAATCATCCAGTATTTTTTAACGCGTAAAATATTATGTGCGGAATTGTAGGTTTACTCGACACCGGCCCCGTTAATCAATCGATTTACGATGCGCTGACGGTGATTCAACACCGGGGTCAGGATGCGGCCGGTATTATGACTTCCAGCGGTAACAAGGTTTATCTCCGGAAAGACAACGGCCTGGTACGTGACGTATTCAGAACGCGCCATATGTTGCAACTCAAAGGTAATATGGGAATCGGCCACGTGCGTTATCCAACTGCGGGCAGTGATTCTCGCTCTGAGGCCCAGCCATTTTATGTTAATTCGCCATTTGGTATCGCGGTTGCGCATAACGGCAATACGGTTAATGCGGATCAACTACGTTCAGAATTGTTTACCCAGGATTTGCGCCATCTTAATACGCAATCTGATTCGGAAATCATCCTCAATATATTTGCACACGAACTACGCGAGGCGCTGGAACAGAAAAGTTTGTCCGCCACCCCGGAAAATGTATTCGAAGCGGTATCAGGTGTATTTAAACGTTGCAGTGGTGGCTACTCAATCGTAGCGATGATCGTGGGCAACGGAATCCTGGCCTTTCGTGATCCACACGGTGTTCGCCCTCTGGCCTATGGAACCCGGGATTCACAAACCGTGGATGGTACGGGTCGAGCGCACATGTTTTCCTCTGAGAGCATTGCTTTTGATGTGCTGGATTTTGAACTGGTGGGAGATGTGAAACCGGGTGAAGCGGTTTACATTGAAACTGATGGCACGGTACATCGAAAAATATGTGCCGAGAGAACCGAAGCCCACCCCTGCATATTTGAATACGTCTACCTGGCACGCCCTGATTCGATTATCGATGGTATAGAGGTTTACCAGACTCGTTTGCGTATGGGCGATATGCTGGGTAAGAAGTTATTGCGCAAGTGGCCGGATCACGATATTGATGTGGTGATTCCCGTGCCGGACACTTCGCGGCCGGCCGCTCAGCAACTGGCCAAAGCACTGGGGGTTGAATATCGTGAGGGTTTTATTAAAAATCGCTATATCGGGCGGACGTTTATTATGCCCGGGCAGAGCGAACGCAAAAAATCAGTGCGCCAGAAACTTAACGCCATGCCCAGAGAGTTTGAGGGTAAAAACGTATTGCTGGTAGATGATTCGATCGTACGCGGAACAACCTCAAGCAAGATCATTGAACTTGCACGCGAGGCGGGTGCAAGACGCGTGTATTTCGCGTCAGCGGCACCGCCGGTTCGCTATCCGAATGTTTATGGCATCGACATGCCGACTTCCAGAGAATTTGTCGCGTACGGTAAAAGTATCGATGAAATTGGTGATGAAATTGGAGCCGACTGGATTCTTTACCAGGATATCGAACAACTTGTCGAGGCCGTGCAGCACGGGCAGGACAGGATTAGTGAATTTGACACCTCCTGTTTTACCGGTGAATACCTGACGGGAGACGTGACGCCGGATTATCTGAAATTAATTGAATCACAGCGCTCAGACAAGGCGAAATCCACTAACAAAGACAACGAACTGGATTTATCTGAAGTGAGTGATGTGCAGGAGAAACGCGCTTAACAGCTGGAAATGGAGCCGGGGCTTTAGCCCCGATAGTACTTCGTGAACCACCGCCTCCTTAGCATTATTTTTTAAGGTAGTACTTTCCCTGGTTGGCGTATATTACGCTGCGTTCCCGTTTCCATTCTCCCAGAACATAACGACGGCAGGTTTTTCCATCGATCTCTAATTGATGTACATATGGGCGGTGTGTATGCCCGTGAATCATCAGGTCAAGATCATACTCTTTGAATATGCGCACAATCTCGGCCTGATTGACATCCATGATTTCTTCGGTATTTACGCTTTTAGTATGTTCGCTCTTGGTGCGCATATTCATCGCTTCGTTGATGCGATCTTCAATTGATGTTTGCAGCACAGCCTGTTGCCAGTCAGGGTTAAGAAAGTGTTCTCTCGCTTTCATATAGGCGGTGTCATCGATGCAAAATTGATCGCCGTGAGCAATCATGACACGTTGCCCGTACAGTTCCAGCATGGTTTTATCTTCGATAATTTTCACTCCGGTACGTTCAGAAAATGCCCGACCGACCAGAAAATCACGGTTGCCGGCAATAAAAAATATTTTTGTTCCGCTATCGGTAGTTTGCTTCAGGGCCTGTTCGACGGGTGTAAACCCCAGGGCTTCAGTTCCGTCATCGCCGACCCAGTAGTCAAATAGATCACCCAGAATATAGATTTCTTCAAGCTGGCACCCCGATTTCTGCATAAAATCACAAAATAGTGAAATGGAGGAGGGGCGCTCTGCGCTTAAATGTAAATCTGAGATAAAGGCGATGGTCATGTGTTTATCGTTGCTTGCGGTTTGATATACTCCGCGGTCATAAAATCAGGCGGCTACAGATAAGCTCGGGATAACACCTGCCGGGCTGTGAAGCTTCCTGTTGTGTATCGAATTTTAACCGAATCCATCGCCATGCTGCATATCTACAATAGTCTGTCCCGTAAAAAAGAA
>JAAELZ010000392.1 GCA_024226105.1 Pseudomonadota bacterium
CAATAAACTGATGCACCCGTCATCAGGAATTGAACGTGAGTACCGTTGCCGCGTATTCGGAAATATTGATAAAGCCGTTGTCCAGCAACTGCTCGATGGCGTGCAAATCGATAAATACACGATGAAATTTAATCGCGTTGTAGTGATGGATATAGACGGTGAGACGCGTAACAAGTGGGTGCACGTGACCCTTGCAGAAGGGCGAAGTCGTGAAGTCAGAAAGCTTTGGGAGGCTGTCGGCTGCCAGGTCAGTCGTCTGACGCGCATACGCTACGGCTTTTTAAGTCTGCCCAGAAACCTGCGACAGGGGCAGTATCGTGAACTGAGTAGCAAGGAAGTGCGTAAACTGATCGGGGATTAAGACAGTATATTTCAAAAGAGCGTGAACTAAATCATCAATTCATCCTCTACAGAGGAGTCCCCAAATTGAATTTTAGTAATGAAAAATAAGGCAATCTCAAAATCCCGTCGTTCTGTTCTGCTTGCAGGCGCGGCATTGATGAGCACACCTAAACTGCTCACGGCTGCCACCAGTGGTTACGGTATCGAAGGGAAAATAGCGCCTGAATTCGAAATTTCTGAATGGATAGATGGAGAGGGGAAACCCGGTTCATTTACACTTGCAGAGCAGCGTGGAAAATTCGTACTGCTTGAATGCTGGCAAGCCTGGTGCCCGGGTTGCCATAGCCATGGTTTCCCAACGTTACAAAAAGTTTACGCAGCATTTAAGGAAAGCGACTATTTCATTGCCGTTGGAGTGCAAACGACCTTTGAAGGTTACGCCAGCAATACACCGGATAAAATGCGCGAAATGCAAAAGCGTTACAGCCTGCCCATCGCCATGGGTTTTGATGCGGGTGATCAGGTAAATGGCGCCCATCCTTCCACGATGATTAACTATCGTACAGGAGGTACACCCTGGGTTGTTCTTATTTCACCCGAAGGACGTGTCCTGTATAACGATTTTGGCGTGGACGGGGATAGTGCGGTTGCTTATCTGAGTTCTGAAATAGCAAAAATCAGCTGAAGAAACAAAAAAAGGCAAGACCTTTCGATCTCGCCTTTCTGCTTTCGCCCAAAGGGCGAAGTGGTTTCAGCTTAGCTCAGTAAGCTGAAGTCAATTAGAAAACTAAATGACAGTAATATCGTCTGCCTGAGGGCCTTTTTCGCCTTCAGTTACGGTGAATTCAACCTTCTGGCCTTCAAGTAGTGTTTTGAAGCCTGTGCCGTTGATCGCACGGAAATGTGCGAAAACGTCGGGGCCGGACTCACGCTCGATGAATCCAAAGCCTTTGGCTTCGTTGAACCACTTAACGGTTCCGGTAGTTTTTTCAGACATGTTTTGTATCCTGGTAAATCAAAAGTGTGTGGCCTTCGGGTTTTTCCCTTGAGGATTATACCCATGAGCCGTAAAGCTGGAAGTGTTCTGGTACTTATGAAAAACAGGACGAAGCGTTAAATCTAAACATCGAAATAGTCTGCATAAATAGAAGGTGACCTTTCAAGCAGTGCCGATTATATGAAAACTTCATGACATATTCACGCTTATTTTGGGAAAAGTGTTGTAAATAAGTATAAATATCAACTGTTTCTTCGAAAAAAAAGTGATTCTAAAAGGTTTTACAGTGGTTTTTAGTAATCTGACGCTTTGCTCGGCTCTACGATCCACAGCGGGAATGCCAGGGCAGAGTCACACGGTTATCTCTTTGTTGAATCCACTACTTAGACTCCTGGCCCGAATAATCGATGAATATACCGTGCTCTCGCTTGTCTATTGATACTACGGCAAATTTTCTTCAATCGACCGTACACATTAGCAAATGAAGTTCGGCCCGGGAAAATAGCTGTCATTTGACGGGTAGTGAAAAATGCTCACCACTGCGCGACTTTCCACCTTCGCTCAGCAGGTTAAGATAAAGACTCATAATCGCCTCATCCCCGGGATACCGCAAATGGCCCTGGTCTTCTGCCGGATAGTGTTTTTTTCGAATCTCGGTTTTAACCAGCCCGGGGTCGATTGAATTGACGCTGAAACCGGCATTTATGGTATCCGCTGCCCATTGTCGTGATAGTGCTTCGAGCGCGGCGAAAGCACCCGCGTGATATCCCCAGAAGGCTTTATTGGTGTGTGCTGAAAAATGGCTGGTAAAAATAACTGAAGGCTGTCCGGCCAGTTTCAGTACCGGATAAAGCTCCCGCGTAATCTGATGGGGCAGGGTATGCAGTGTGTGCAGAGCTTTGTCCAACACATTCGTTTCCAGCAGGTTAATCGGTGTGAGCGGGAATGCAGCATTTGCAGTGTGAATCAGGGCATCGAGTTTCTGGTGTTCCTCCAGAATCTGCTGTCGGACCAGTTCGGCAGTTTCACCAATGAAAGCCTGTGAGTCGAGTTTTAGAATCGTCGGTTCACAGTGGTGATGATCGTCCGATGTGATTTCGTCGTATACGGCATTGAGCGCACGGTTGTCTTTATCCATCAAGATAACATGAGCACCTTGCCTGGCACAGCGAATGGCCAGTGCTTTACCAATATCAAAGCCCGCGCCGGTAATCAGCAGGCTTAAGCCTGCGAAAGGTTGAGGGGTGTCTCGTGTTGAAGTCATTGTTTGATACTATTATCCAGTGTTGCGCATTCCGGCGGAAATGCCGTTAATTGCCATAATCAGAGCGTCTTCTATGATACCGGTTTCGCCTTTGCGAATGCGCGATAAAATTTCAACCTGCAGGATATTCAAGGGATCAACGTAGGGGTTGCGTACAATGATTCCCTGCAATACAAAAGGTTCATGCTCAACCAGTCGTTGGTGGCCTGTCAGTTCCATCACCGCTTTAACGATTTGCTGGTATTTGGTTCGCAGTAATTCGCCCAGAGGTTGCAGCTTTTCGTCCACAAGTTGCAAATCGTAAAATGCGGCAACTTCAGGGTCAGCTTTAGCCAGTACCATCTCGATTAAATCGATGGTGGATTTGAAAAATGGCCATTGTGCCTGCATTTCACGCAGTTGATCTTCCTGCCTGTTATCCAGCGCAGTTTGCAGCGCAGCGCCAATGCCCAGCCAGGCGGGCAACATCAGGCGCGTTTGTGTCCAGGCAAAAATCCAGGGAATGGCGCGTAAATAGGTAATGCCTTCGCCTTTGCGACGGCGGGCAGGGCGTGAGCCTATGTTGAGCGCCCCCAGTTCCGATTCCGGTGTGGCCTGTACGAAGTAGGCTACGAAATCCGGAGTTTCGCGTACCGTCGATCTAAACTCTTTAAGCGCAATAGCAGATAAGGAGTCCATGGTCTCCCGCCATTGTGGTTTGGGCGCAGGTGGTGGCGTTAGCGTGGCATCCAGAACCGCGCATAAATAGGTTTTAAGGCTTTCCACTGCAATACCGGGGACGCCGTATTTTGACTGTATCACCTCACCCTGTTCGGTAACACGCATACTGCCGTTGACCGAACCCGGAGGCTGGGAGCGAATCGCGGCGTGTGCCGGCCCGCCGCCGCGTGCCACCGTGCCACCACGCCCATGAAACAGAGTTAACTTAATATCGTGCGTTGCGGCGAGTTCCACAAGTTGCTCCTGTGCACGGTAGAGCCCCCATGCCGCCGAAAGTTGCCCCGCATCCTTGGCGGAATCCGAATAACCAATCATGATTTCCTGCTCGCCGGCAATTTTTTCAGCGTAAACCGGGTTAGACCATAGCGTTTTCATGGTCTGAGCGGCATTTTGCAGATCATCCAGACGTTCAAATAAAGGTACGACACGTAGCGGTTGTTGTACTCCACAGGCTCTTTGTAAAACTTCAACTGCTAGCACGTCTGAGGGTGAGGTTGCCATGGAAATCACATAGGCGCTCAGATATTCTGCTGGTTGCCGCGCGATCATTTTAAAGGTATCCAGCACTATGCGTACCTCGTCGCTGGCGGGAAAGTTCCCCGGTATCAACGGGCGTTTGTTTTGCAGTTCACCTGTGAGGAATTCCTGCCGTTCAGATTCAGTCCATTTGCAATACGCCCCAAGTCCGAGATAATCTGTAATTTCTGCTAATGCTGCGGTGTGCCTGTCGGCTTCCTGACGTATATCAAGCGGCATGGAAATGGTTCCAAAGGCGTGCACACGTCGAATAATACTGGTTAAGCGACCATCGGCAATAATGTTGTCGTCACAATCAAGAAGTGAGTTGTAACACAGCATTAAAGGTTGAAGCAGGTCGTCCCGCGTGTGAACTATGTTTCGTTTGGGGGTAGACGTGCTGCCATCAAGCAGGTTTTCCATGTGGCGCATGGTGCGGCTCAGTTTCTTGAGCAAGCCTTTGAGCAGCACACGATAGGGTTCGTGCTTATCACCCACCACTGCGGCTAATTTTGCATTGCAATCATTCATTGAAAGCTCATCTCGCAAAGCTTTGATTTCAATGAAATATAACTCCGCTGCTTTCCACCTTGAAGCGCAAATCACCTGCTCGGTAATCTGTGGTGTCACATTGGGGTTTCCGTCTCTGTCGCCCCCCATCCACGAACAAATACGCAGGGGTGTGGCGTCCAGTGGCAGGCGATTTCGGGTGTGTTTCTGCAGTACGCGTGACAGCGTGTGCAGCACCTGGGGTACGGCATCCCAGAGGGTCTGATCAAATACCACCAGGCCGGATTTGGCTTCATCCAGTGGTGTTGGTTTTTGCCGTCTGATCTCGTCGGTCTCCCAGAGTTCAGTTATAACGCGGTATAACTGGGCGTGCAGGTCTACAACATGATAGTCGCGCAAACCGGGTTTATCGAGGGCTTCCAGAATATTTTCGATGCGCAGGTATTTATTGGAGACTGTCCTGCGGCTTACCTGTGTCGGGTGCGCAGTTAATACAGGTTCAATCGCCAGTTTACAGACCGTTCTATACAGTTTTTCAGGGGTGACACCCGACTCCAGTATTGAGGCAAATTTATTATTCAATTTGCAGAAAGAACTTTGATACGCCGGGCGTTCGCTATTTTCATCCAGACCGTCCCAGTCCAGAGCCTTGTGCAGGCGCAGCTGCTCATACTGATCCGCGATATTGGAAAGGTTCAGGAATAGATTGAAAGCACGTGCCAGGTGGTACATATCGTCAGAAGACAGGCCGGCGAGTTTCTGGTGCAAGGCCTGATTTTGTTTTTCCAGCCCGCTGCGTGCCGCGATAGACAGGCGGCGTACGTCTTCGACCATTTGAAACAGTATGTCACCACTTTGTGATCGAATAGCATCGCCCAGCAAGCCACCCAGCAGGCGCACATTGTCATTCAGATGCGGCACCAGCTTCGTCAGATCTTCCCCGTCGAGGGATTCAGTGATTGGATTGCTCATAAGTGTATCTATGTTTTTGAGTTAGATTAGAACGTCGAAAAATCAAATAGCGTGTTGTCGGCCAGTTGGGAAGGCTCAACATTCTGCATACTCCTGAATATGGTCTCGACCCGGCCAGGGTATTGTTTGCTCCATTCGTTAAGCATTCGCTTGATTTGTTGACGCTGCAGGCCATCCTGAGAGCCGCATAAGCTGCACGGAATAATGGGGAACGCCTGAACTTCTGAATAGGCTTTTATATCTGATTCCTTGCAATAGGCTAATGGTCGAATAACAGTATTGCGCCCGTCATCACTTTTAAGCTTGGGTGGCATAGCTTTGAGTTTTCCGCCGTTGAACATATTCAGGAACAGGGTCTCAATCAGGTCGTCACGATGGTGGCCAAGGGCGATTTTATTCAGCCCTTGCTCATGAGCGAAATTGTATAAAATGCCACGACGCATACGGGAACACAGGCTGCACATGGTTTTTCCAGGGTCGAGCTTTTCCCTGACGATGCTATAGGTGTCCTGTTCGATAATGTGGTATTCGATGCCCAACGAAGACAGGTATTCGGGTAGTATTTGCTCAGGAAATCCGGGTTGTTTTTGATCCAGGTTGACCGCTACCAGTTCAAAATGAATGGGCGCGCGTTTTTGCAGGGCAATCAGGATTTCCAGTAGTGTGTAGGAATCTTTGCCTCCGGACAGGCATACCATGATACGATCCTGGTCACGAATCATGGCATAATCTTCGATTGCCTGACCGACCAGGCGCTGCAAGCGCTTTTGACGCTTGTTGTGCTCAAAACGCTGTTTCTCGGATGTGCTGTTTAAGTTATTGTTTGAGGCTGACAAAATCAATCAGAATGCAAAAAAATTTAAGATTCATAGTTTAGTTGATTGATGCGCTTTTTACTCTATCTCCTGTGGTCCCTGGTGTCATTTCTGGTTATCGTATTAGTGGTAATTACGGTATTGCTAACGGTTTTTCAGGAGGAAGTTGAAGACCGCCTGGTGTATTCCATTGAGC
>JAAELZ010000393.1 GCA_024226105.1 Pseudomonadota bacterium
ATTTTATTTACGGCTTGCAGTGCTGATTGGGCGGCCCGGTAACTCGAATCCAGCTGCAGGGCAGCCGTATAGGCCTCGGCGGCGAGCGCGGGTTTATTGTTGATCTCAGCCTGTTTCCCGTCCTTCATCAGGTCGAGGACCTGCATACGAACACGCGCTTTCGCCAGTCCGGTCTGCGCCTTCGGGTGATCTGCCTGCATTAAAAGCACACGCTCAAATGCCTTTATCGCAGGCCCGGCCTGGTTTTCCTGTAGCAAGGTTTGACCGGATATCAGTACTTCGCTCAGGATTTGCGGGCGATTTGCCTGTAGTGATCTAAGCGACTGGCTTGCGGCCTCGTAGGCAGATTGTGCTTGTTTGAAGCGGCGGTGGCCGTAATGTTCATCACCCAGTTCTGCGGCAGTTGTCGCTTCTGACCAGAGCGGTGGCGCCCATAATTCAGCGCCCTGTAATTCCGGTTGAGCACGCAATCGCAGGAAAGCCTGCAGAGCCAGTCCGGCGTCGTGTTGAGAGACACCTGAGGTTGTTGAAGCAGACGGGGGAGTTATAATAGCCGGGCTTGAGGGAACGCTTAGCGCTTGATCAAGCTGCTTCACTTTAGCGGGCAGAAAAATCAGCACGATCAATGCCAGTGCCAGTAATAAAAACGCCAGACCCCAGATCAGGTATCGTCTATTTTTTTCGCGGCTTGTTTGCCCGCTCGCGTTAACCCTGGCACCGGGGGGGGTTAAATTCGGCGGTGTCTGTCCGGGGCTCATAGCTGAGTTTCGGGCTGCTCAAATTTTTCCGGGGCAGGAAGGCTGGTTTCTTCAGGTTCAGATTCAGCGGGCATTTCGGGCGCCAGGCCGGTCTCTGAGGCGTATATTTTCTTCATCAGGTCGCGCCATTGCGTATATTGTGCTTCAGCAGACCCGGTCAGTTTGTGTACCTCGCCATCAACCTCAACCACCATGGGCTCTGCCTCGGAACTAAACGATATCCCCAGTTCAGATATTTCCTCCTCGTGCAGGGTGCTCTGGGCATTGACGTCCATTCCGTGTTTTATGGCAGCCGCACCTCCGATGACCATCACGTCGCGCAGCGTGCCGGTGGAGGCACGCGTTGAACTGTTTCCCGTGGCCTCAATCGCAATCGCGGCGATAATCGCCATCACTCCCAGCGCTTTGCTGGTATTGGCTTTTCTTTTGACTTCGCGCAGGGCCTCAGCCTCAATGCTGCGAGCCTTACGCCACTCTTCGTAAGGAAGCTGCATATCCCGATAATAGTTATCGTAGTGCCCGTTGAGCGTATCGATAAGCAGAAAGTCGCGTTCGCGAACGCGTGCTACCCGTTGATAAGCGGGGTCATCATCAGCCGGTAGCCGCAGCAGGCGATATTGGCCTGATTCATCTTTCTTTATATGCCCGGAGAAAGCATCCGGGGCCATGCTGGCGGCGAAACGCATATCCGCAATTCGTCGAATTGCGGTGCGCTGATCATCCGAAAGCTTGTTGCGAAATTGTGCCAGGTCGTTGGCGATGGCGCGGTACACCGCCTGGAAACCGTCTGTCCCGGCGGAAATGGTTTCGTAGTTCGCCGCCGTGGTTTTGCCCCAGTAGTTACGGCTAAACCAGGCTCGGCCACTGGCATCCAGTGCCTCAACTTCAAGGGCCAGGGTTTCGCCGTCTGAAGCAATTATCGTGCCTTGCACCAGCAGCTCATAACCTTCGCTTTGCCCGGGTAAAACACGTACTGCACCCCAATAGCCGGTTTTTTCCATCACTGCCCGCAGGTGAATGGGGATAAACCGGGCCTCAGCCTCGCGGATTTTCATGCTCAAACCGCGTGCTTTGTCCTCATTTTCAGGCAGCGTGCCGGGGTCAAAAACTGCGATATCAACATCCAGCAACTGTGATTCACGCACTTCTTTCTCGGCCTTGAGCAAGGTTTGGCTTTGTTCAACATTAGTCTGCCCCCCCATCGTCGCGCAACCCGATAACAGTATCAATACAAATGAGAGTAATAATTTAGTACGCATCGTTGAATATGTCTCTAGCCGGTGCCCGCCTTGTAGCGTCGATATTCTTCCCACAGTTTTTCTCTTAACTCCGGGTCGGTTTCTTTCTCTGCCGCTTCGCGCAGCTGCCTGGCAACCACGTCATCGTCACGGCCATCCGGGATGTCCTCGGGGGTGTTGCGCCCGGAACCCGGCATGGTTTTGCCCTGAGTGCCTGTCTGGTTATGTGTGTTTTGCCCTTCTTCGCCATCAGCAGTCTGATTCTGTGCGGATTCGCCTTCGTCCTGATTTCCCTGTTTCCCGTCCGAGGCGGTTTCACTGCTTTGCTCACTACTTCCTTCAGCGCTTGCTGATCCGCTGCTGGAGAAACCACCCCCTGTTTCTGTACGTGGTGTTTGTGCTCTGACGCGATCCTGTTCCTGCAACAGTCTCTCGTCGAACTCTCCCAGCGTGGCATTCAACTCCGTAATCAATCCATTTGTCTGTTCCGTTTCGGTACGCTCTGTCGCCAGGTCTATGGTGGCCGGTTTCAGGGCGGATGAGCGTATTTGATCGCAGGGCAAATCATCAGAAAGCTCGATCCGGCCAGCCTGTTGCAAAGCGCTACAGTCTTGCAATACCTGGTCACTCAGTTGATTTATCCAGGCGGCATAATCGTTTTGTTCTGCTGCGCCGAGCTTGCCCCTGTTTTTAGCCTGTTCAAAATCAGCCTGCGCGTTTTTCAGTGCTAAATAGTGCGCACGCAAATCATTGATTTGTTCGGTGACAGTGGTTGCCGCCGGTGTGTTTAACGCGATCAAACCGAGCATTGAGACCGGTAGGAAAACGCTAAACAGAGCCTGTACGGGTGAGGGGATAAAGTCCATGTTTGTTATGTTACGCCCTGGTTCCTGCGGGTCAAGCGGCTTTTTGAGTTCACTGCACCACATATCCCAAAAAGCCTGTTTTAGCGAGACCGTACCAGGCCGCTGTTCAGCCGGGCGACAGATTGCCCCATCGTTCTGCCTGTGTCTCAGCGCTTATCTGAGCTGGCAAAAATGGCATTAAATTGTTGTTCCGTTTTGACGAAGGTCGTGCACTTGCTCAGCCATTTCAGTTTTTTTGCACCGGCATAGGTGCAGGTGCTGCGAATGCCACCCAGCAGGTCTTTGACGGTTTCAGCAATCGTGCCACGGTAAGGGACCGATACTTCACGCCCCTCAGAAGAGCGATACTCCTTCAGGCCGCCAAAGTGTTTGTCGTTTGCGGCGCGTGAACTCATGCCATAGAACTGCACAAATTTTCGTTCTTCAACCACATCGACCCATCCATCCGGGCCTTTTGTCACCTCGCCGGTCTTGAAAAAACGCGTGAGAATTTCGCCTCCGCCTTCATCGTGGCCTGCGAGCATGCCCCCGAGCATGACAAAATCAGCACCGGCAGCAAACGCCTTGGCGACATCGCCCGGGCTGGTACAGCCGCCGTCTGCGATAACGTGCCCGCCCAGGCCGTGCGCTGAATCCGCACATTCGATAACGG
The DNA here is from genome assembly GCA_024226105.1 of Pseudomonadota bacterium. Taxonomy (GTDB): domain Bacteria; phylum Pseudomonadota; class Gammaproteobacteria; order Arenicellales; family Poriferihabitantaceae; genus JAAELZ01. Next base: position 3,515 of record JAAELZ010000393.1, read on the forward strand.
CCGAAAGTTGCGGGAAACCAACCCCGGTCTGGATGCGCGTGGTACAGACACTGCCCGGACCGATCCCCACTTTGACAATATCCGCGCCGCTTAAAATAAGTTCTTCGGTCATCTCACCCGTCACCACGTTCCCGGCAATAATGACGATATCCGGGCAGGCATCACGCAATTGTTTGATGAACAGCGAAAAGCCTTCAGAATAACCGTTGGCGACGTCCACACATACGTATTTAAGGCGTGTGTCGGGGTGCTGATATACCTTCTGGAACTTCTCAAAGTCTGCCGCAGCTATGCCCATTGAATAGGCAACACTATTGATGTGTTTGTCGTCAGCCTGGCTAAAAAACTCAATCAGCGAGGTTTCATCATAACTTTTAACCAGGCAGGTGAACATGCCGTGTTCGATCAGTGCCTTTGCCATGCCTATGGTGCCCACGCCATCCATATTCGATGCCATGATCGGCACACCGTGGTAGTGGATATGATCGTCGTCCATCTTGACATTCCGAAACTGAAAGTTGCGAAACAGTTCGACTTCGCTACGGCTGCCCAGAGTACTGCGTTTGGGGCGGATCAGGACATTTTTGTAATCCAGTTTGCTGTCTTCTTCAATTCTCATGCTGAAATGGCCTGGGGCCTCAATTCGTAAAGGAATGATTATAGGCGCAGCGCACCGTGCATTGCACCTGTGTTGTGATATATCCGCAGGCGGCCCTGACTTGCAAATTGTAAGTACAATTCAGGCAAGTTGATTAGCGTTGTGATTTATACTCATTCTTCCCGTAATCATTGCATAAAAAACACCATGTTCAGTGACACCCTTATTCAAAGCATTCGAGATCAATTTCATCATGTTGATAGCTGTCCCTACCAGGGGCCGCGCATCTTTTTTGAAAATGCCGGAGGCTCGCTAACGCTCAAATCGGTGGTCAGGGTGAATGCCGGGTTATCAGCAATACCCGATAACCAGGGCAGAGATAACCCCGCGTCAAAGGCGATGGGCAGTATTATCGATAAGGCAAAACAGGATATCAAAACCTTCCTGGGAGTCACACAAGGGCAGTTGTTCATTGGTGAAACCGGAACCGAGTGTCTGTTCAGGGTGATTCGTGCAGCAGTTATGGGTGCCGCCAGCGGGGGCCAGGTACTCGGCAGCACCCTGGAGCATCCGGCTACGGTCAGCGCCTGTAAACGCTGGGCTGCTGTCACCGGAAAAGAGTATGTTGCGGTTCCACATAATTTGGAAACAGCGAATGTCAGCGCTGAAGATTATCAACGCTTCGTGACAGCGGATACGCGGGTTGCGACCATCATTCAGACCAGCCCGGTTACCGGGAGGCTGGTTGATGTTCCGGCCGTGGTCAATGCTATTCGCGCGGTTGCGCCCGACTGCCTGATTATCGTTGACGGTATTCAGCACGTTCCACATGGTGCGCTGCACGTGGAGAATTACGATGTTGATGCCTATGCGGTTTCCGCTTACAAGGTATATTCCAGGCACAATTACGGAATCGGCTGGGTGTCGCATCGCCTCGAAAGCCTGCCTCACGACCGGCTCGAAGGCACGCCTGAAAACTACTGGGAGATGGGCACTCGTGATGCCGCAGCGTATGCCTGTTTTTCTGAAGTCGTCTCTTATCTTGACTGGCTCGGCGCCCGGTTCAGTGATTCGGAAAATCAACGGCAACGCCTGATGGCCGCCAGCAAGGCCATCGCTGCTCACGAAAATCATTTGCTTGATGTGATGGTTAATGGCAATGAGAAACACAATGGCCTCGCGGATATACCTGGGGTAAGCATTATCGGCGGGACGGATAACGAGCATCGCGAGGGGGTACTTGCCATAACCGTGGAGAATGTTGAATCGGCGAAAGTGGTGAGCCAGCTAAGTGAAAATGGCATTCGCGTACACCTGCGCACCAATGATCGTTATTCTGGAAATATACTGAACCCGCTGGGCCTGGAAAGTTGTATCAGAATATCCATCGCTCATTACAATACGGCCGATGAAGTAGAGTATTTTTTGAAGGTTATGAAATCGATCACCAAAACGTAGGCCTGCTCGTAAAGATGAGCATCAATAACCTCCCCCTTTAACAAAGGGGGATAGAGGGGGATTTGCGGTTTTTATTTAACCCTCTGCAAGTTCACCCAGGTAATCACTCAACTCACCGCAATGGGTCTGCGCCCAGCCACCATCTACTGGCAGTATCGTTCCGGTGATATAACTACCAAGATCTGAGGCCAGGAACAGGCAGGCATTTCCAATATCGTCCGGTGTGCCAAAGCGCCCTAGTGGTACGCCGTCGGTGACCATTTTCCGTGCGGTATCATTCGGCGCAAGACGTGCCATGCCTTCGGTTCCTTCGATAGGGCCGGGCACAATCGAGTTTACCCGGATACCGCTTGACCCCCATTCAAGTGCAAGCGTTCGCGTGATCATGTCCACGCCCGCCTTGGCAGCGCAGACATGAACCTGAGCCTTCATGGGAACATAGGCCTGTGGCGCAGAGATGTTGATGACACAGGCGCCGGGTTTGCGCAAATGTTCAAAGGACGATTTCATCACGTGAAAGGTTCCGCGCAGGTCAATATCAATCACTGATTTAAACCCGTTCCAGGACAATCCGTTGGCCATTGCCGGAAAATTTCCTGCTGCACCCGACACCACCACATCGAAGGTACCAAATTGCTGGTAAACGTTTTTCAGACCCGCGTCAATTGCTTCAGGTTCGCGCACATCTGCGCTAAAGCCCATGGCATCGGCCCCGAGATCTTTTAGCACTTTTACGGTCTCATCCACCTTTTTTTGCGTGCGACTGGCGACCGCAACCTTTGCGCCCTGTCTGGCGAACAATTCGGCAATTCCACGATTGATCCCACTGGTGCCACCAATGACAACAACGACTTTGTTGCTAAAATCCAGTTTTATAGTCATGATCAGCACCGGTTTTCCGGGATCAGTAATCCCGGATTTTTGTTTATTAAGGTGTTCAGTATAACGTAACCCTGAATTGTCTGATGTGTAAAAACAAACTGCTAGCAAAGATTCATGTCCCGGAGATGTTATCCGTCGAGCATGCGCGCAAACTGGTATTGCACAGCCAGCAACTGCCACCGCGCAAGCGTCAGGGCCGGGCTATCGAGGCTACGCTCGCTGCGATAGAACATTTGTCGTATATCCAGATAGATACCATTTCCGTAATCCAGCGAGCCCATCACCACACGCTGTGGAATCGTAATCCGCGCTATCAACCTGCACAACTGGAACAACTTGTTGCCAGTAAACAGGTATTTGAATACTGGTCTCACGCGGCGGCTTATTTGCCAATGCGGGATTACCGTTTCTCCCTGTATCGTAAACGTGCTATCAGAACCGGAGAGCTAAATCACTGGCATGCTCGTAATGCCGGAATAATGAAAATGGTTCTGGAGCGTATTACTGTAGAAGGGCCATTGATGGCCAGAGACTTTGAACATAGCGGTGGAAAAACGGGCGAATGGGAAAGCAAACCCGCCAAACAGGCGCTCGAATCTCTGTTTATGCAGGGAGATTTGATGATTTCCCGGCGCGATAATTTTCACAAAGTATATGATTTAACCGAACGGGTTTTATCTTCAGGGGTAAACCGGACTCCACCTACAGAAGAGGAATACGCGCGCTTTTTAATCAAACGTTTTCTTAAAGCGAATGGTGTCGCGCTGGCCGGTGAATTTACTTACCTGTTGAAAAACATCAAATCACAGTTGCTTAAAACACTGCAACAGATGCTGGCTGACGGTGAATTAAGACTGATTTGTGTTGCCGGAGTTGAGTATTATGTTTTGCCGCAATCGCTGGCCTTGTTGAATAAACCTCTTGCACGCAATACGCTGAAAATTTTGTCGCCGTTCGATAACCTGCTCATCCAGCGCAAGCGCATGTCGGCTTTATTTGATTTTGACTACCAGATTGAGTGTTATGTTCCTGCAAAAAAAAGAAAATTCGGCTATTTTGTTTTGCCAGTATTGTGGGATGGCCGACTGCTGGCACGCATGGATTGCAAAGCGAACCGCAGGACGGAAACCTTACATGTTTTAAACCTGGTGATGGAACCCGGAATGAAAAAGCAGGAAGCCTTTTCTCTCGCACTCATTAAAGAACTTAAAACGTTTATGCGCTTTAACGGATCGCGGGAGCTAAAATTTCACCATATTTCCTGCGCGGCGATGAAACCTCTTTTACAAGCAGGCTTCAAATGAAAAAAGACCATGCCTAAGCAAGGTATCTCAAGCAATCAACCCATGAATCAATACAAACGACTATTCAGCCTGACCATTATTCTTGCCTGCATATTGCTGGTAATCAACTTTGGGTTACGGGCATCAATGGGCTTTTTCATGAAGCCTGTCTCAGAATATTATGGTTATGGACGGGAGATATTTGCCTTGTCGCTGGCCTTGCAAAACCTGTTCTGGGGTTTGTCTCAACCCATCGCGGGCGCGATTGCAGATCGCTACGGTACGGCCAGAACAATTGTAGGTGGCGCTTTGCTTTATTCCCTGGGTTTGTACATTACCGCTAATGCACAAAGCATCTGGGAGCTGCACATGGGGGCCGGAATTTTTTTAGGCATGGGCATCGCCGGCACCGGCTTTGGCGTTGTGCTGCCTGCGATGGCTCGAATGGTCAGACCTGAAAAACGGGGTATTGCCCTGGGTTTGGGCACCGCAGCGGGTTCGGCAGGGCAGTTTTTATTGATTCCCGTAGCCAGAGGGTTTATCGAGGCCTATGGATGGCAAACGGCGCTTTTGATCATGGCCGTGGGTGCGCTGACAATGGTGGTTTTGGCGCGTACTTTTGCCGGTGATGTTGCTGATAATCAAAGCAGATCCAGAGATGAACCGGGGCAAACGCTCAAGCAGGCATTGCTTGAAGCGTCAGGGCATTTTCACTACTGGTTACTGATTGCCGGGTTCTTTGTATGCGGTTTCCAGTTGGCGTTCATCACGGTGCACATGCCTGCCTACCTGTCGGACCAGGGATTTGACTCTTCCGTGGCGGCGACCAGCCTGGCTCTAATTGGTTTATTCAATATCATCGGATCCCTGGTGTCCGGCGCTCTTTCAGGCAGGTATTCCAAGAAATGGTTGCTGGGTTATATATATGCTGCGCGCGCGGTGGTACTGGTTCTGTTTCTGCTCTATCCGATTTCGGTTGCTTCCGTGTATGTTTTTTCTATAACGACAGGCTTTCTCTGGCTGGCGACGGTACCCCCTACCTCCGGGCTGGTTGCGCAAATGTTCGGCCTTAGATACATGGGCACGCTTTACGGTATTGTTTTTTTGAACCATCAACTGGGTTCGTTTGCGGGTGTCTGGCTGGGCGGTTACCTATTTGATCGAACCGGCTCGTACGATTGGGTCTGGTGGACCACGGCGGTGATTGCGGCGATTACCGCAATCATCCACATCTTTATTGATGAACGACCTGTAAGTCGATTGAGGTTGAGTCAAAACCTCACATAGTGGTCTCAGAAACGGCCGGATTCGCTGTGGGTTTGCCAGTTTAAGGTATCATGGATTTTCCATCAGCTGCTTTTGCGTGGCGGCTGGCACTTTTTCATAGTAACTAAGGCTCATAATGCACTGGCCCGCGCCGCCGGTTATGGATTTCAGGGTGGTCTCATATTCAAGCACCTCGGCTAGCGGCGCTTCCACGTGCAATTTAACCCTGTCGCCAGAGCGGTGCTCGGTGTCCAGAATCTTGCCTCGGCGAGAGGATATGTCGCCGGCTATCGCACCCATATTATCGGCCGGGGCGGTGATTTCCATGCTGGTAATCGGTTCCAGAATAACCGCACGGGCGGACTCCATGGCAACCTGAAAGGCTTTTTTACCGGCGGTAAAAAAAGCGATATCTTTGCTGTCTACCGAATGGAATTTCCCATCATACACCGATACCTTGATATTGTGCATGGGAAAGCCCGCCAGGTAACCCTCCTGCATTGCTTCACGTACCCCTTTTTCGATCGATGAAATGAACTGGCCGGGAATCGCGCCCCGCGTAACCTTGTTCTCAAAAACAAAATCCCGATCGGATGCCAGTGGTGCGACGCGCAGGAACACTTCACCAAATTGACCCGCACCGCCGGTCTGTTTTTTATGCCGATAGTGACCTTCAGCCTTGCGGGTGATGGTTTCACGGTAAGGGATGCTGGGCGGATGGGTGAAAATACTAACCTTGTACTGGTCGTGCATGCGCTTGAGCACTACGTCCAGATGCAGCGCACCCATGCCGCGTAATACATTTTCGTTACGTACCCGTTCCAGCTTCAGGCAGGGGTCTTCATCCATCAGTTTATGTAGAGCGGTAGAGAGCTTTTGCTCATCGCTGCGATTTTTTGGATCCAGCGCCAGGCCGTAGATTGGCGTTGCACATTCCAGTGATTTCAGGTGATGATGGTCCTCTTCATGCGAGTCGTGGATAACCGCATCAAAGTGTAAATCTTCTACGCGAGATACGGCCAGGATATCTCCCGGAACACCCCTGTCGACATTTTCTTGCGCAGCACCCTGCAAGCGAAACAGATTTTGAATTTTGAATGGTTTGCGCGCATCGCCCATGTAAAGCTGGTCATTTGTTTTGATTGTGCCCTGGTGCAGGCGGAACACCGCCAGCTTGCCGCGAAAAGGATCGTTAGTGATTTTGAATACGTGGCCTATGGCATGCCGCTTTGGATCGGGCAAAACTTCAACCGGGCGAGCTTTTTCTCCTTCACCCATCAGATAGCGTGGTGGGTTGCCTTCGCCAGGATTGGGCAGGAGCCGGGCAAATGTTTCCAGCAATAAATCCAGGCCGGCGCCGGTGCTGGCCGAGACAAAGCAAACCGGGATCAGATGCCCCTCACGCAACGCCTGCTCGAAGGGATCATGCAACTGATCCGGGTTCAGCGCTTTTTCCTGCTCCAGATAGATATCCATAAGCGCTTCATCCAGTTCGACTACCTGGTCAACCATCGCATCATGCGCCTCAGTGACCGAGTAGAAATCGACGCTGGCGTCATATTCCGGACGAAAAAAACAATCCACCACGCGCTGGCCGTTATCGGCGGGTAAGTTGAGTGGCAGACACTCTGGCCCGAAGCGTTGCTGAATTTCCTCTAACAAGGCTTCCGGCTTGGCTTTGGAGGAGTCTATATGATTGATGATAATCAGGCGATCCAGCTTCCCCTGACCCGCCGCTTTCATCATTCTTTCCGTTACGGGCTCAATACCGTGATGGGCATCAATAACCACGGCCGCTGTTTCCACGGCGGGTAACACGGAGATCGCGCGACCGGCCAGGTCCGGAAAGCCCGGCGTATCCAGTAGATGAATCAGGCGTCCATCCGCTTCAAAATTAAGTATTGACACGTCCAGTGAGTGACCGGCTTCTTTTTCATGCGGGTCATAATCTGAAATTGTATTGCCAGCTTCGATACTGCCGGCTTCACGAACAGCGCCGCTTAATTCGAGTAAGGCTTCGGCCAGCGTCGTTTTGCCTGCCCCGGCGTGGCCGATGAGCGCAATATTGCGTATATCCACAGTTTTGTGGTCTTTCATATGGGAATCCTCCAGTGCACGAAGCGCTTATTTAAACACGGCTGGTTGCAAAGTCCATGATGTTGGTCAAAGTAAGCGCCGATAATTAGATGACGGAAGATTAATCACTATATTGATTTTCTAAATTGACAAATTGTAGGATAATGAGGGATCAAATTACCGAAAAAATGGAGTTCTCTCATGTACAAGATATTGTGTAAGCTTGTTTTTGGCCTTGGTTTATCCCTGTGTTTCGTGCTGCTTTCAAACGCGGCCACAGAAAAACGGGGCGAGATAAGCGGTGGTGTCGTGCATGTGGCTCCAGACTGGTTTAAGGAGAGTTTTCTTGAGATTCAGGATGATGTTGATGAGGCCACGGAAGAGAACAAGCACGTTATATTGTTCTTTCAGCTCAATGGTTGCCCCTATTGCGATCGTATGTTGACTGAATCCTTTCGGGCCGAACCCCTGATGACCTATATTCAGGAGCATTTCGATACCATAGCCATAAACGTAGGTGGCGATCGGGAAATTATCTTTAATGAAGAAATTACCGTGATTGAAAAAGAGCTCGCCGAGATGCTCAAAGTTCGTGCCACACCTGCCATCTTGTTTCTCAATAGTGAGAATAAGAGTGTGGTTCGAGTGAATGGCTATCGCTCCCCGGAACGTTTCGAACAGGTGTTGCACTATGTTAAGGAGAAAGGCTATGAGCAGGGTACGCTGGCGGATTATCTCGATAAGAACCTGCAAAAGGATGTTTACACATTACGAGAGAATCCGCTTTTTACGCAGACCGCAGATCTTTCTGCTGTTGAAGGCCCGCTGGCAATACTGTTCGAAGACGGGAGCTGTTATGACTGTAATGAATTGTATGACAGTATTCTGTCGAGGGATGAGGTACAGGCAGAATTGAACGCCTTTACCCTGGTACGCCTCGACGCGGATTCAGATGAAGACATTATCGACGTAGATGGCACAAAAACGACGCCGAGAGCGATGGCCAGTAAATATGAGATGATCTATCGACCCGGCATTTTGCTTTTTGACGACAAAACGCTCGCCCGGCGTTATGACAGCCTGCTGTTTCCACACCATTTTAAGGAAGGTTTCCGTTACGTGTCCGGTGGTTACTATAAAACCCAGGATTACGGTGATTACTCCGAAGCGAGGACGGAGGAATTACTTGCGCAAGGCGTGAATATCGATCTGGGCCGGTGATGTGTAAAGAAGCTGTTTAAGCGAACCCGACCTGGCGAGGAGCGGAGCGACGTGGCAAGCTAAATATTCGAAGCGCTTCGTGGTTCACGAAATATCACCAGCATTTAGATTGCCGCGCTGCGCTCGCCATGGCAGTCAATTCTAATTAACGCTATTTACGATAACCCTGTTTTTAGTGTTCGAAGACCCTAGGTGGAGATTCAGATGGATTGTAATTGGGATTATAGTGGCCAGTCCGGCATCATTACGGGTGCAGCCAGCGGAATCGGTGCTTCACTGGCCAGACTATTGGCAACCTCCGGTGCTGAGTTGGCCCTGGTTGACCGGGATAAAAAGCGACTTGAAGCGGTTGCGCAAGAGTGTGCCGATTTGGGTTCAAGTCCCCTGACGATCTGCGCGGACATGTCAAAGCGAGAGGATATACAGCGCATGATTGACGGGACGCTGGCGGGTTTTGGCAAGATCAACTTTCTGGTAACAAGCGCAGGCATTATCTACCGCAGCCAATTTCTGGATATCGATCTGGATGAGTGGGACGAGGTAATGGATACCAATGTTCGCGGGGTGTTTATGTGTAACCAGATGGTTGTCGCCCGGATGTTGGAGCAGGGCGGGGGCCGCATAGTCAATATTTCTTCGGTTGCGGGACGTTCTATCAGCCTTATCGGTGGCGCACACTATTGCACATCCAAACACGCCGTTATTGGTATGACTCGACACATGGCACGGGAACTATGCCAGCAGGGCATAAGGGCAAACGCCTTTTGCCCGGGTGCAACCCACACCCCAATGATTCATGACAATATGGACGCTGGAGAAGTCGAGGGTCTTGAGCAACGGATTGCGCTGGGCCGCCTGG
>JAAELZ010000394.1 GCA_024226105.1 Pseudomonadota bacterium
AATCCGAAGGTGGTTTTGCTGGACGAACCTTCGATGGGGTTGGCACCGCAACTGGTAGAGGAAATTTTCCAGATTGTTCAAACCTTAAACCAGAAAGAGGGCGTGACCTTCCTGCTGGCGGAACAAAATACCAACGTGGCCTTACGCTATGCAACTTATGGTTACATACTGGAAAACGGTCGCGTGGTGATGGATGGTAAAGCGGATGAACTGCAAAATAACGAGGACGTGAGAGAGTTTTACCTCGGCATAAGCGGTGGTGAACGCAAGAGCTTCAGAGACGTGAAGCAATATCGGCGCAGAAAGCGCTGGTTGAATTAATTAAACGAACACAAAAACCTCCCCCTTTGAAAAAGGGGGACCGAGGGGGATTTGCTCTGGTTCATAGTGCATTTAGTGCCTTGAGCCTTTTGTTCCAATAGACAAATTCTCCTAACCCCTTTTGATAAAGGGGCATCTTTTGTGACATTCTCTAAGAATAGAGGGTGCCATGCAACAACGCATAGAGAGGGCATCATGTCAGACTATTTTGACCCATTGGAAACCCGTGCGCCTGCAGATCGTGAAGCGGCCCTGTTCGAGGCGCTGAAACAGCAGGTCGCGCACGCGAAATCAAATGCCCCTGCTTACGCGGATAGTTTAAGGGATCTTGATCTTGCAACTATCGACAGCAAGCGGGCATTCGCGCAAATACCGCTTACACGAAAATCGGATCTCATTTCCCGACAGAAGGCGATACGTCCGTTTGGTGGGCTGACGGCGCTGAATACGGACGATTTACGCTATGTATTTGCTTCGCCCGGGCCGATCTATGAACCCGGTACAGAACGCCCGGATTACTGGCGCATGGCGAGAGCAGCCTATGCCGCCGGGTTTCGTAAACAGGATTTGATTCACTCTGCATTTTCTTATCATCTTACACCTGCGGGAGCAATGGTGGATACCGCTGCGCATAAGATTGGTTGTGCGGTAATACCCGGAGGCGTTGGGCAAACCGATTTACAATTGCAAACAATTGCTGACCTGAAACCCGATGGTTACATTGGCACTCCGTCCTTTCTTCGAATCATTGTGGAAAAAGCACTGGAAAAAGGCATTGACGTTTCCAGTATCAAAAAAGCGCTGGTTTCAGGCGAAGCCTTTCCCCCGAGCACGCGTGAATTTTTAGCCGAGCAGGGCGTTTTTGCCCTGCAGTGTTATGCAACGGCGGACCTGGGTTTGATCGCCTACGAGTCTTCAGCGGATTCCGGCCTGATAATTGATGAAGGTGTTTATCTTGAAATTGTACGACCGGGCAGCGGTGATCCGGTGCCGGATGGCGAGGTTGGCGAGGTGGTGGTTACGACCTTTAACCCTGATTATCCCCTGATACGATTTGCAACGGGTGATTTATCAGCGATCCAGTCCGGAATGAGTACCTGTGGTAGAACCAATCGACGCATCAAGGGCTGGATGGGGCGTGCCGATCAAACCGCCAAAATTCGCGGGATGTTTGTACATCCCGAACAGGTTTCCGCGGTGGTGCATAGTTTTCCCGAAATCAGCAAAGCACGCCTGACCGTGGACTGGATCGATGAAAAGGACCAGATGTTTTTAAAATGTGAGGTCGATGACGAGAAGGATGGCCTTGGTCAGCGCATCGGCGACATCCTGCGCGAAAAGTGCAAATTGCGCGGCGAAGTAGAGCTGGTTTCCATCGGCAGTTTGCCTAACGATGGATTGATTATTGAAGATATCAGGACTTATGAATAATAAGAGTAAACTTCAACTTTTTGCCTTTAGGGAGTCTGAAAAGCCTCCTCAGTTGGAGTGGATGACATCGAGTTCCCCTCTTTAGCAAAGAGGGGTTAGGGGAGATTTGAAAGTTTTCAGATTCCGATGATTTTCAAAATATGTCAGACATAAAATCCCCCTCTATCCCCCTTTGCCAAAGGGGGAGGTTGTCCATAAATATTCGATTTATAAGTTATCGGTGGATGCGCTGTCGCTTATCCACCCTACACGGAGACTAATGAACCCACCTGAACAAACTGCACTATTGAACGGCGTTCGCGTTCTCGATCTCAGCCAGTATATACCGGGCCCCTATGCGAGCCTGCAGTTGGCTGAACTGGGGGCGCAGGTGATTAAAATAGAAGTACCCGGAGGCGATCCGATGCGTGCTTTTGGTTCAGAAAAAGGCGAATTGTCATCGGTCTATCGGCATCTGAATCGAGGTAAAAAAGTTGTTGAACTTAATCTGAAGCAGGAAAGTGGGCGCATCGCTTTTATGAAACTACTGGCTTCGGCCAATATTCTTATCGAAGGCTTTCGCCCAGGCACATTACATCGCCTGGGGTTTGGCCCGGAGGCCCTGGCTGAAATGAATCAGCAATTGATTGTGTGCAGTCTCTCAGGCTTTGGCCAGGATGGCCCGGACGCGTTACGCGGTGGTCATGACCTGGGGTATGGCGCCTGCGCCGGCCTGTATAGCAACCCTGCGGCAACGATAAAACCTTCAATTGTTTTCCCGCCAGCGGCGGACCATGTTGGCGCTTTGCAAGCCCTTGGCGCCATGCTTGCGGCGCTTTATCATCAGGAGAAAACCGGGCAGGGCACGTATCTGGATATGAGCCTGTATGAGCCCGTACTTGCCTGGCAATACCTGGTTAATACTGATGCAGACTGCCGCGTACTTGCCGGTGACGCGGCGTATTACAATATCTATGAAACCGCAGATGCGCGATTTGTGACGCTGGCGGCATTAGAGGGCAAATTCTGGCGTGCATTTTGTACTGCGGTGCAAAGGCCGGAGTGGGTTGGCCGGCAAACGGAGCCCATGCCTCAGGCTGGCCTGAGGGCAGAACTTGAGTCTTTTTTTGCTTCGCATTCGCTTAGCCATTGGCAGGCTTTACTGCATACAGTTGATTGTTGCTTTGAGGTTATCCCGCTTGCGGGAGAGGCCAGCCATTCAGCGCAAACCCGGGCACGCGACGTGAGAAACCATTTTCCGGGTAAAATTAATTCGGGCAGTACGCCTGCACTGCCCGAATTCGAAACCTTAGATCCCGAAAACACTAACTGGATAAACCAATGAACTACCAGGAAATTGAACTCGTCACCGATGCACGACAGGTTGTTTGGCTGACCCTTAATCGCCCGGAAAAGCATAACGCGATGAGCGCGCAAATGATGGCGGAAATCACGGCTGCGTTTGGAGAAATCGAACAGAATGAAAAAATTCGTGCTGTGGTCATTCGCGGCTCGGGCAAAACCTTCTGTGCCGGTGCAGACCTCAACTGGATGCAATCAAACCTGGATAAAAATCGCGAGCAGCGTATTGCTGAAAGCCGGCGTCTGTCGATTCTGCTAACCGCGGTAAATCGGTCGTCCAAACTGGTGATCGCTGCGATCAATGGTTCTTCGTTTGCCGGTGGTATCGGGCTCATGTGCGCCTGTGATATTGTTCTCGGGGTAGATTCAGCACGATTCGCGCTCACTGAAACACGCCTGGGGCTGGTACCCGCTAATATTACGCCCTATGTGTTGCGAAGAATCGGGCCGGCGAATACCCGGCGAGTAGCACTAAATGCCTGCCTGTTTGACGCCGAAACGGCGGAAAAGATGGGTTTTCTGGATCGGGTGGTCGCAGTTGATGAACTGGACCAGGCTGTAGAGCTTGAACTCAAACAGGTCCTGGATTGTGCCCCACAGGCAATCAGTAAAGCCAAGAACATGCTAGCAGCGCTTGAAATAGGCGGGCTTGAAAATGTTGACGATTATTTGATCGGGCAATTGGCCGATACCTGGGAAGGGGATGAGGCGCAACAGGGCATCCGGGCTTTTTTCGCCAAACAGGCACCGCCGTGGAAGGTGGAATGACTTATTAGTTATACCATCCAGAATTTGCAGATCGTGATAAGCGCTGTTTATCGATATTCATGGTTTTTAAACGAAACGTGTTAAGACCGACAGGCTCCTGGCCTTCGGTAGATAATTGATGGTGGATGCGCTACGCTTATACCACCCTACTTCGAAGCCCCGTTGTAGGGTGGTATAAGCGTAGCGCATCCACCTTTCTAATGGCTACTATTTACTTAAACAAATCAACCCGGAAACCTCAAATGCCAGCTCTACTACCCCACATCGACCCTGATGGCCTGCTCGAATACTCAGTGGTCTACACTGACCGTGCCCTGAACCACATGTCTCAGTCATTTCAATCGGTTATGAAAGATATTTCCGGGACATTGAAAGACGTCTACAAGGCACAGGCTGCGATCGTGGTGCCGGGTAGCGGAACCTTTGGCATGGAGTCGGTGGCACGCCAGTTCGCAAGCGGGCAAAAATGCCTGGTGATTCGCAATGGCTGGTTTAGTTTCCGTTGGACACAAATTTTTGAAATGGGCGCTATTCCGTCTGAGCATAGTGTTTTAAAAGCCCGGCAATTGGCGGATGAAACTTTATCGCCGTTCCAGCCCGCACCAATCGATGAGGTGGTTGCGCAAATCAAAGCGGAAAAGCCCGCGCTGGTTTTTGCTCCGCACGTGGAAACATCTTCGGGCATGATCCTGCCGGATGACTATCTGTGCGCCGTCAGTGAGGCTGTGCATGCGGTTGGAGGCTTGTTTGTGCTTGATTGCATTGCTTCCGGAACCATCTGGGTGGACATGCAGAAATGTGGGGTTGATGTATTGATCTCCGCGCCGCAAAAGGGCTGGAGTGGGCCACCCTGTGCGGGACTGGTCATGCTCAGTGAAACGGCGCTTGCACGTATGGAAAAGACTGAAAGTAGTAGTTTTGCTATGGATTTGAAAAAATGGTTACAGATCATGCAGGCCTATGAAAACGGCGCGCATGCTTATCATGCCACCATGCCGACCGATGCACTGCGCCAGTTCCGGGATGTGATGCTCGAGGCGCGAGAGATTGGTTTTGACAAGCTTAAACAGCAACAGCAGGAACTGGGCGACAAGGTTCGCGGCCTGCTAAAAAAGAAGGGCATTTACAGCGTGGCGGCGAAAGGATTTGAAGCACCGGGTGTGGTGGTCAGTTATACCGGCGATGCCGGCATACAGAGCGGGCAAAAGTTTGCCGCGACCGGCATGCAAATCGCGGCGGGCGTGCCTTTGCAGTGCGATGAACGCGAAGACTATAAAACTTTTCGGTTGGGCCTGTTCGGGCTGGATAAATTGCAGGATGTGGATGCAGCGGTGGCGAAACTGGAGGCAGCATTGATCGAAGTTCTGTAAAAGGAACCGGGGCTAAAGCCCCGGTTCCAAAGTGAATCAACTGTTCGGATCAGCTGACCAATTTGCCATTACCTCCCGAGCTTTTTTAACGCGCATCTGGCCAAAGCCCCTGACCTGCTCGGCCATTTTATGCTGCTGTAGAAGTTGTGTTTGGTTATCCGTATTTAAAAATTCAATCGTATGCTCTAACAGTGCTTCATAGGCTTTCAAAAGCGCCAGGTCGATTTTACGTTCCGTGCTGTAACGAAATGGATCAAGCCGGGAATTTCTGATTTTCCGCTTGCTGGCGACAAATTTGAGCACGGGTGTTAACCAGTCACCGAAGGTCATTTTATCAGGGTCTTTAGTTTTATCTTTAGACCGGCTCAACAAAGGTGGTGCAAGCAGGTAGTTCGTCTC
>JAAELZ010000395.1 GCA_024226105.1 Pseudomonadota bacterium
CAGAAGGCTTCAGCAAGTTGCGACGGTGGGCGATGCGAAGGCGTCAGGACGGCTATATCGAATGGCAGCCTCGGTCGAAACGGGCGGAAGGTGAGCTGAGCGTCCCTGCCACGAAAGTGGTAATAACTGGCTGCACTGATTTGATCCACCAATGAATAGGCGACACCTTGTTCAACTAAGGTCATACCGGGGATGAAGATCGACATTTCAAAGCGGATGTTTAATCGCCTTCCAGCCTCTTCGAATGCACGCCTGGCATCCTGGTGAGTGAAATGTTCAGGATATAGCGCCGCCATAGGAGCATTGTCCAGATCGTGAGGCGTAAGATACGGTTTTGTTGCCAGCGGATCATCCTTGCGTAGCGCACAAACGCACTCAAGGAAAATCGGCTGTATATTCAGGCCGCTCTTATGCAGCGGCATCTCTGCCAGGCCAATATCGTATTGCTGAGATGCGATCCATTCGTGAATTTTGATTGACGAGCGCGTCATGATAGAGGCCGTAACCGCCGGTCGGTCCTTAACAAAATTTGTTACCATATTCGGCAATAAAAATAACGAAGCACCCGGCATTGAGGCGATTTTCAACCGGCCACGGTCGAGATCACCGATTTCGCGCATGGTCTGAGCTGTACGGTTAATGCTATCGAGAATTTGCGCGGCTTCCTCAAATAAAAAATGTGCTTCTGGTTTAGGGACTAACCGCCCCTGTCGCCTTTCAAACAACTCAAATCCCAGTTCGGTTTCGAGTTTGGCTGGCATGGCACTGACGGAAGGTTGAGTACGACTCAACGCCCTGGATGCAGCACTGACCGAGCCAGTACGCATGATCTCGCTGAAAGTTTGTAATTGTCGGATAGAAAGATTTGTTCTCATGTTTCGATTGTATTCAATAAATCTATGGAGTTACATATATTAACAATTTGTTCTTATAGGGTGTTTTGATTATTCTTAAGGAACCAAACAATCATTCAAAACTGAGAGGAGCACCAATATGTCAAATAAAAAACCATGCAACAAATCCAAGCTCGGCAATGCATCACGTCGAACTTTTCTAAGCACCACTGCCGTAGCCGGTGCAGCAATACTTGCCGCACCATATATAAAATCGGCGCGGGCCGCTGAACGTAAAATTACCGTCCGCGATCCCGGTGGACCATTCAGCGCTGGCTTTAAAGCGGCCTACTATGATCCGTTCAAGGCTGAGACGGGTATTGAGGTTGTCGGCATCCAGGGCGAACACGAACCCACCGGCA
>JAAELZ010000396.1 GCA_024226105.1 Pseudomonadota bacterium
TCACAACACTGGCTCAACCACTGCGGTCGGGCAGCGAATTCATCATTTTGCATCAACTGGTGGATTCGGGCTTCCGGTAAGAACGGTAATGGATTTACTTCCGAGGTAGTACCGATTCCGCTCCAGCCGGAGCCTTGCACAAAATCGAACATCCGCCCGGCCACATTATTGCTGCTGCCGACCCAGTCGTCGAACGCCTGTAATGAATCTATGCTTAGCCAGTCCAGAGGTGACATATTCAATACCTGCTGCTCCAGCAGCAGGTCAATTTTGCTCGAAATATCCTCCAGCAATTCCAGGTTGCCCGGGTCGCCAGGATCCGCTGAGTCTAGAAATGGATTTGTCCCTTTAGTCATCGCCTGACGAAATTCAGACTGTAAAGAGATCAGGTTTGCCATACCCCCCTTTTCCGGTAACTCACCGAGAAAAGCGGGCCAGTCGAGCAAGATTCGCCATAGATGCTCGCGCAGAGTTTCCATATGCACCAGGCTGGCCCGGACGGCCCTGGTTGAGGCTTGAACGTTTATGCCCCGCGCCTGCTCGATCGCTTTCGCACCGGCGCAGGCCTGCGCCGTACCGCAGATGGAAAACAACAGAGGCAAAGTTTTCTGGACCTCGCCTATGGTTTTACCCTGAAACATTCTGGCCGCATAAACGGGTCGACTGGAATCAATATGGACATGACTTATACACCCGGAATCAGTATCCAGCGTAATCTTCAGCTTGCCCTCTATGCTCATATCAGGCACTCGATGCAGCTGCGCTCAATATCGAATGATGCGCACCAGCGAGGACAAACCCAAAAAAACTCAGCAGGAATTTGAAAAAGCGAATAAAACACCAGGGTATATTACGACAATGAGCAGAGAAACGTTTTTGACCATCGAGACACTATAAAACCTCTTATGTAGCCAACTGAAGAAATTTCAATTTAATGCCGTCAATCTAATTAAGGGCTCAGACCGACAGAAATGCTCTGTTCTCATAAAGAATCAGCGCACCCAGGCAGAATGTGGTGATACCTACAACCATCTGAAAACTATTGTGCACCCGGGTAAGCCGCCCGGCCGATAGACGCATCGGCAGGGAGATTACGATTGACAACAGGGCCATCCCGAACATCGAGCCAATGCCATATATCAGAATGTAGAGTAAACCCTGCATAGGTGAGTTGGCCGCACCGAGGGATACTACAATCACCGCGGCAGAACCCGCCATGCCGTGCATCAGCCCAACAAATAGTGCGCGTAAGGGAAATTTTTGCATGTGCTGGTGATTGTGCGCAGAATTCGAGTGCTGATCAGAGCGTTCTCCGGAATGAGAATGCGCATGAAAATGGTGATTTCCATCATCGTGCCGATGACCATGAAAATGCACTTTATCCCGTATCAGGCGCCGCAGAACATCACCGCCCAGCAGCAACAGCATAAACCCGACCATAGCCTCCAGCCCTGTGACCAGGTTTTCCGGCATGACACTGTCCATGAAAATGACGATAGAGCCAAACAAAAACAGGGTAATAGTATGCCCCAGCCCCCAAACCCCACCCTGACGGATGGTTTGGGCCAGGCTTTGCTTTCCATTGACCATGGCAGCAACCGCCGCCACATGATCCGCCTCAAGCGCGTGCCGCATGCCAATGAAAAGACCAATCAGTAGTAAGCTGCCCATGGCTCTATTGTACGCCGCCCGTCAGGCGGTATTGTGAAGTTTCCCGCGTAAAAGATTGCGACGCGATACCATCCGATCAACGGGTTTGGCCCTGATCTCGACTTCATCAGCATCAGCAGCAGGCTCACCGGCATCAATGGCGGCAAAATCTTCAAAATCTGTCTCCGGCCTCACTTCACCGCGCATAATCCTGCCCAGCAGTTCTTCATCGACAAGCTCTTCTTCGCCAGGCGTTCTTTCGACCATCAGCGTGTCGAGAAATTGTTGCGCTATTCTCAGCGCATGCTCATGGCTGCTGAACTCACGCATCGGAGAATACAGAGAATGCGTCTGACAAACGCCGATTCCATCGATCTCATTGAGCATAAATTTTTTAACTCCGGATGGAAAATTGTGCGGCTGCTTCTGCCCCAGTTTTAGCTCGCTCCAATCCTCATCTTCACGCGCAAGCATCACCACGTTCATCAACCAGGGGGTAATCAATACACCCAGTACGCGCCCCTGAAATATCTGAAAGCCAAGTGCCTGAATTCTAATCGCGGGGTTCAGGATAGGTATCCCCTGCATCTGCTGCTGATGAATACGCGTAAAAACCTCTTCCAGGCATTCCGAAACGGCTTGCGGATCGTTCATTAGCTTTGCTCCAGATCCGGAAAATAGTGCTGTATATCAATATCAACTTCGCCCTGCATCACAGCACTCAAACCATCCAGCGCCCTGTCAATACTGGCAGCATCCTCTGCGCTCAGCACTTCACGCGCGGAACCCAGAAAATTAAGCACCCAGGTACCTTTGGCCTGTGGGCCGATCAGCATCATGTTCACCATTTCCTCCCCATTACGGCCTCGACAGCGCGCCATAAACTCTCCTGCTTCAATAAGCTGTACAGGAGTCCCTACGCACATGAGGCCATCTTTTCCAGCTCAGCTTCCCGGTGCCAGTGCCCAATCCTGCGATCATCACGCTGTTGCAGATCTATACCAAGATCCGCCAGTTCCATGACCAGGTTTTCCACCATTTTGTCCAGCCCTGCGGCTGCCTCTTTCGAAAGCCCCAGTTTGTTTTCAAGTGAGTGCGGTACCATTCCAATGATCACAACGTGCTCAGGAGCCTCTGCCTTTAAATTCAGAAGTGCCAGCAAGTCGGACAAACCCAGCTGATGATTGGATATCTTGGTTTGAAAAAAGGCCGGAACTTCATCATTGGCGATGCGCACCAGAGTCCCGTAAGGCGCGCCGGTATTAATCGCATCGGCGACCACCAGCTGATCACAGTGACGAATAGGTTCAAACAGCTCCATGCCGGTGGTCCCACCATCCAGGATCTCTACTTGTTCCGGAATAATATAGCGGTTTTCAAGCTCTTCAACCGCACGCACGCCAATTCCCTCATCCTGCATCAGGACATTGCCCATACCAATAACCAGTATTCGCTTTTCAGTTTGACTCATATGCCTGCCCCGATTTCATTTAAAAGCGCCTGACCAGTAACCGCTCGCAACGGCCACATCATAACGCTTTAACCTTGACGATTTCCTTTTGTTCGGTATCAACCATGTGAATGGCACAGGCAATGCAAGGATCGAAGGAATGGACGGTACGCAGAACTTCCAATGGTCGCTCAGGATCCGCAACCGGGTTATCCATCAGCGAAGCCTCATAGGGGCCAATTTGGCCATCAGCATCACGCGGACCGGCGTTCCAGGTACTGGGCACTACCGCCTGGTAGTTTTTGATTTTACCGTCTTCGATGACCACCCAATGCGACAGAGTGCCGCGTGGCGCCTGGTGAAAGCCAACGCCCTTAATCTCGCCTTTTGGAAATTCAGGTGCGTTGAAGGTGTCCATATCACCCGTGCCAATATTATTTACCAGTTTTTGCCACTGATCATTAAGGGTATCCATCATCACGCCGCAGCGTATCGCACGTGCCGCATGCCGGCCGATCGTAGAGTGTACGGCGGTTAAAGGAATATCAGGATTTCCAGAAACAGACTTCAAAATACCCATGGCCTGATTCAAATAGGTGGTGTAACCTTCGTGACCACTGGCAACCCCGACCAGTACATCAGCCAGCGGGCCTACTTCAGCGCGCTTGCCGTAGAACGTTGGCGCCTTGACCCAGGAGTATTTACCCTCGTCCTGAAAATCCGTGTATTCGGGTTCGGTTTCTCCTTCCCACGGATGCAGCGCATCACCGCCTTCATACCAGGCATGTTTGGAACTCTCTGCCACACCATCACGAAAATAGGCATCATCAAACGTCGTAATCGGCTTAAGTGAGCCTAGATCAGCGTTGTCTATATAACCACCCGGCAAATCAAATACGGTGCCTTTGGAATCCTGCGGGCAATCCGGAACCGTAAGATAGTTGTTTACCCCGCCACCGATACCGGCCCAGTCCAGATAAAACGCACCGATCGCCGGTACATCAGTCATATAGGTTGATTTCACAAAATGATCGAGCTTGTCGATGAAATTTTTAATCAGCATCAGGCGCTCGATATTCAAAACCGAAGGCGCTTCATGACTAATTGAGTTGCTGACCCCGCCCACCGCGACATTCTGGATATGCGGGCTTTTTCCACCCAGAATCGCTACAATTTTATTGGCATGATTCTGCACATCAAGAGCCTGCAGGTAGTGCGCAACCGCGAGCAGATTGACTTCCGGCGGCAGTTTCATGGCCGGGTGACCCCAGTAACCACTGGCAAAGGGACCCAGTTGACCGCTGCCAACAAACGTTTTCAGCCGTTCCTGCACCGCCTTCATTTCATGCGGGCCGTTGAGGGGCCAATCTGACAGCGATTCAGCAAGTTTGGCGGTGGCGACCGGATCCGCATCCAGGGCTGAAACCACATCCACCCAGTCCACCGCTGACAGATGATAAAAATGCACAATGTGGTCCTGGATAGCATGAGCCGTCTGAATGATATTGCGGATCAATTGCGCGTTTACCGGAACCTCCAGGCCCAGTGCGTTTTCCACCGCCCTGACCGAGGTAATCGCATGCACCGTGGTACAAACCCCACAGAAACGCTGCGTATAGGTCCAGGCTTCACGCGGATCACGACCAATGAGAATTTTTTCGATGCCGCGCCACATCTGGCCTGAAGACCAGGCTTTGCTGACCTTGCCATCATCGACTTCTACATCGATACGCAAGTGGCCTTCAATTCGGGTAATGGGATCAACCGTGATACGGGTAGTCATAACAAAAATTCCTCAAAATATTTCAAACTTGGTGCCCGTCCGTAAACAGACAGCTACTACGAACGACTCAGGCACGTTCCTGACGGTGCAATACGGGCAAGGTTTTGACCAGCACCATGAAGGCCAGAATTTCAAATGAGATCACACCGAGTGTGATCATGAGTTCCGGCACGGATGGAAAGTAACTGTATCCGGGGCCGGGATTAAAGGTGAATAAGAAAGCGTTAAAGCGATACAGTGATCCGGCTGCCAGCATGCATAC
The DNA here is from genome assembly GCA_024226105.1 of Pseudomonadota bacterium. Taxonomy (GTDB): domain Bacteria; phylum Pseudomonadota; class Gammaproteobacteria; order Arenicellales; family Poriferihabitantaceae; genus JAAELZ01. The sequence goes on from JAAELZ010000396.1 coordinate 5,146, forward strand.
CGCTGCGATCAACAGCTTGCCACCATTATTTCGATTTGCGGGAGATAGCAGGATAATCACGGGCACGATAAACAGTGCGGTCTCAAACAAAAACAACAGGCTGGCCATATCAAACGTAAATAAAACACCAAGATTCCCCTGCATCACCAGAAGTATCAGGCGCACTGCCAGAAAGGCGATTAGCAGGCCGATAATAGCTTTAGATAAACCCGAAAGCAGCGGTGTCTCAGACGCACTTTTTGTACTCAACACGGTAAAAGACGATTCGAAAATAACGATGGAAAATCCCATGGTTAAAGCCGTAATCAATGCAAGCAAAGGCTGGAACTGCCAGGTTTGCCATAGCGGGTGTACCTTATGACCCATGGCAATCAATAAGGAGCCGAGTGAAGACTGGTGCATGGTGGGTAGCAAAATACCCAGGGCTATAAAGATAAACAGCACTTTGTTGAGCATGCCCTTGAGTTTCTTTGCACCAATTTTTTCCAGGAAAGTTGGTGCAAACTCAACCATCAATACCAGGATATAGATAGCGACGCACAGCCCTACTTCCAGCATCACAGAGTTAAAATTCCAGTTCCAGGGCAGGAAAATCTCGTAAAACTGCCAGAAACGACCCATATCAAAAAAGGCACCAAATCCACCCAGCGCATACCCGAGCAAACTGGTCACAATCGCCGGTCTCACTAGCGGATGATACTTGCCCTTATTGAAAATATAGACCGTAAACGCCAGCGCATAACCGCCACAGGCAAACGCGGTGCCGATGACCACATCATAGACCACCCATATTCCCCAGGCGAAGCCACCGTTAAGATTACTGACAGCGCCCATGCCTTCGGTAAAGCGTATCACCATAAAATAAAGGCTAATCAGAAAAATCGCCAGAAAAAACAGGAATGGAGCGTTAAATATACGACCGCCCAGTGGTTTGTACGTGCTCATGACTCATCTCCATCGCTATCGCTGTCTGTGTTGCGTTTTACGACATAGGTCAGCCCGGCCAACACAATAGCTGGCAA
>JAAELZ010000397.1 GCA_024226105.1 Pseudomonadota bacterium
CAAGGGATTGATTTGCGACCAAAGCATTGAGTTCACCGGCACCCAGACTGCAAAGAAGTGCCCGATTCGATTACGCCGCATTGCTTACCGGGATGCGGAAACAGGGAAGCGACATGTGTTTCTGGCTAGGTCTGCCATTTACCCATATATAGTGACTGGACATAGTGCCTTGCGTAGCGCATGCTATGTCGCATGTTCACACAAAATCAAATCAAGCGGACACTATCGAAGCCCGCAAACATAAAATATATCCGGGCTCTGCTGGACAATGAAGACATCCTCCATCGAACGGATTTGGCGACCCGAGCGTGTCAACAGTTTGAGTTTTATGATGCTCGTGACCAGCTCCAGATCAGTAGTTGCGCGAAGGCGTTGCGGCAACTGGAGCGGGCAGGACATATTATCCTGCCAGGGGTCTTACGGAAACGGGCCAAAAAGTTGTCTCGTCGTTTACCGGAACCTGTTTCGCTCCCTGTTGATGTTCCCCATGAGGTGGGAGATGTTGAGGATTTACGACTGGTGATGGTATGTACAGATGAAGAGAAACGAATATGGAATGAGTTGATGCTGGGGGAGCATCCATTAGGGGACGGCCCCCTGGTGGGTCGGCAATTGCGCTACTTGATCAACTCCCGGCATGGTTGGCTGGGGGGGTTCGGTTTTGCCGCCGCCGCCCTGCAACTGGCGCCTAGAGACAAATGGATCGGGTGGGATAAAGAACAACAGCAAGCCCACTTGCATCGAGTGGTTGGTATGAGTCGTTTTCTGATCCGCCCGAGTGTGGATTGCCATAATTTGGCATCGAAGGTTTTGAGCATGAGCGTGGCTCGTTTGGCGGTTGATTTTGAGCAACGGTATCAATACAGCCCCTATTTGATTGAGAGCTTTGTGGACATAGAGCATTATTCCGGTACGTGTTATCGGGCGGCCAACTGGATCGAAATAGGGCAAACAAAAGGGCGCGGCAGGCAGGACCGATTTTGTAAATCAACACTCAGTCGCAAGGCGATTTATGTCTATCCGTTGGAAAGCGAGTTCAGGAAACACCTGGGGTTATCGTCTAACGCGGGATCAGGTGCATTGGGCATTGCAGATGGATTGGCAGCACAGCATTGGGCTGAACATGAGTTTGGTGGGGCGCCATTAGGCGATAAGCGATTGAGTAAAAGACTGGTCAGTGTGGCCCAGGCCAAGGCTGAGGTGCCCAGCCGCGCCTTTAGTGGCGTCGCCAAGGGTGATTGGGCAGCCACAAAAGCCTACTACAGGATGATCGACCAACCGGAAACTTCAGCGGTAACAATGGCCAATATACTGGCTCCCCACCGTCAGCGAACCGCGCGACGTATGATGGGCCAAAAAACGGTGCTGTGTTTACAAGATGGTAGCGAACTGAATTATACCAATCTGGATAGTTGTACAGGCCTGGGGGAACTCAAAGCCAATCAGACGGGCGCCAAGACCCTCGGACTGAACCTGCATTCGACGTTTGCGGTTGCAACGAATGGACTTCCTCTGGGCGTTCTTAAGACCCAGTGCCTGGCTCCGAAAGCCAAATCAGTCGATGACAAGCGTAAACCATCACAGATCCCGATCGAGGAAAAAAAGACCTTTGTCTGGATCGAGCATCATCGCGACCTGGTGGAGTTAGCGGGCACCATGGCACAGACGAAGATCGTTGATGTGTGTGATCGGGAAGCTGATTTTTTTGAGTTCTTCGATGAGCAACGTAAAAACCCCAACGTTGATATCTTGATCCGTGCCAAGCATGATCGCAACATCAAGGAAGAACCCTTCAAATCATTTGCTGCTGTTCGTCAGGCCCCCATAGCAGACCGTATCCAGGTTCCTATCCCCAAGCAGAGCGCCAGAACAAAGAAAAGCAAGCAAAAAGCCCGTGCAGTCCGGCCAAAACGATTGGCCGAACTCGCATTGCGCCACCTGCAGATGCAACTGCCTGCGCCCGAATATTATGCCGATAGACCACCGGTCATGGTCCATTTGATTCATGCCGTGGAGGAAAACCCACCTGCGAACACCGAGGCCGTGGAGTGGTTTTTGCTGACGACGCTCAGCATCGACTCTTCGGCGGATATCAAACAGTGTCTGCGCTGGTATACATTGCGCTGGCGCATAGAAGACTGGCACCGTGTCCTGAAATCGGGTTGTTCCATCGACGATCTCGCCCATGAGAGCGCAGAACGTCTGCGTAGAGCCATCGCTATCAATCTGGTCATCGGTTGGCGAATTATGTTGATGACACTTCTGGGCAGAGAAACACCAGAACTCCCTGCCGAGGTATTATTCTCGGACGTTGAAATACGAACCCTGCATGCTTACGCTAAAAAAAAAGATTGAAGCCCCCCATACTGCTCGGTAACGCAGTACGGCTAGTTGCTACAATAGGGGGCTACTTGGATCGAAAAAGTGATCCGCCCCCAGGGCACCAACTACTATGGCTGGGTTATACGGCATTTCAGTATATGTGTGCCGGATATTCATTGATGGATGATAGATGATGTGCATATTGTCTTGTTGGGGTTTATGGGTAAATGGCAGTGCTAGCCCCAGCGTTGGTTGCTGTGCGACAGTAATGGCTATGATAGAGTCGTTAATAATGGGCGTCAGAGTTAGGTTCACGATG
>JAAELZ010000398.1 GCA_024226105.1 Pseudomonadota bacterium
ACATGCGGTTGAGCAACTGTCGGCGGGAAGTGGTGGTGTCAATATGTTATTTGATTCGCGTCAGGTCAGCCCGATGGGGGCCGCCCTGGCTGGCGGAATGACCATTGATTCGATGGATGCGCACGACGGCCATAAATTGACCAAGGGCCATGTTGGCTGCGGGGTACTGCCCGCATTACTGGCGTTTACTCAGGCGGAAAAACGCTTTGATTGTCGCGAATTTCTTACTTCGCTGGTAATCGGCTATGAACTGGGTGCGCGCGCAGGTATTGCCCTGCATGCAACGGCCGATGACTACCATACCTCGGGTGCCTGGGTCAGTATTGCGGTCGCTGCGCTGGGTGCGCGCGCATTGTGCCTGAATCCGCAGCAAACCCGTGAAGCAATGGGTATTGCAGAATATCATGGGCCTCGCAGCCAGATGATGCGGGTTATAGACGCCCCGACGATGGTTAAAGATGGTTCTGGGTGGGGCGCGATGGCAGGAGTGTCCGCGGCGTATCTGGCCGCTGATGATTTTACCGGCGCGCCGGCGATTACGGTTGAAGATGAGCAGCTTGCCCCTTTGTGGGCAGATTTGGGCCAGCGTTGGCGAATACACGAACAATACTTCAAGCCGTATCCCGTTTGCCGCTGGGCGCAGCCTGCGATTGAGGCCGCGTTGACGCTTTGCCGGGAACACGGTATCAATTCTACGGACATTGATTTTATTGAAGTCGCCACCTTTCACGAAGCACGCCGCCTTTGTACGCCCCTGCCTGAAAATACCGAACAGGCGCAATATAGCCTGCCGTTTGCGACTGCGGCGGCAATCGTGTTTGGCGATCTCGGCCCGGAACAGGTATCCGGACAGGCATTGCAACATCCCGAAGTCAGGCGCTTGAGCGCATCACTGAAACTCACAGAAGAAGATCAGTTTAACAGTGAATTTCCGGCGCGACGCCTTGCCAGGCTAACGCTGCTCACCACAGACGGAAAACGTTATGAGTCGGAGATCACCGAAGCACGTGGTGATCCCGAAGCGCCGCTGGATGAGGATGAGATTGTGCGCAAGTTTTATCGTCTGGCCGAACCCGTGTTAGGCGCCGGGCGCGCAAGCAAGATCGAAACCCTGGTGCAAAATCTGGGGACGGATAATGACCTGAAAAAGCTAATTTCCCTTATCACCTCTGACGCTAATCTAAATAAGAATTGAGGTTGCAGGGGAAGGGTCCCTGCAAATATGGCAAACCATACTTTTTATCTGTTTTTTTAAAAAAACGGGATTCCAGGCTCTTCATGAGGACGACCGTTTTTACTGAAATTGCGACACATCAAAATTAATTTTGAAGTCATGCACCTCTTTATAGTAGGATGCACCTATCCATATTTATCAAAAAACCACCGTTTATAGCCTATATTGAGCCGGTTTTTTAATTTGTGTGGCGGTAATAATTACTAATACACCAATCCGAGGAGTACGTTAAAAGATGAAAGAAAAAATTATAAAACCAACCATGGCTGAAATTAAATATTGTGACCTGGACTCAAAAGACCGGGCACAGGTCGAAAAGGCCATCAGCAAGGGTTATTCACGCCGTAGCGTGCTAAAACTGATGATGGCCACCGGCGTGAGCATGACGGCGGCCAGTAGTATTTTCACTGACGCAGGCCGCGTGATCGCAGCCACGCCCACAAAAGGCGGTTTCCTCAAGTTTGCAAGCGATTTGCACGGCCCGGACGACACTCTGGACCCCACCAAATTTACCTCCGGCATCTCCTATGCACGCGGGCGCGCTACCTATAATTCCTTAATTCAGCACGACGATAATATTAGTCCGCAGCCCGAACTGGCTGAAGAGTTTACAGCCAACGCAGACGCGACCGAATGGACCTTTAAAATTCGCAAAGGCGTCGTATTCCATGATGGCACACCGCTTACCGCAGACGATGTCGTCTGGAGCATGAACCGGCACCTGGGCGAAGCTTCGACATCGGTGGTCAAAGCCGTGGTGGCGTCTGTAAAAGAATGGAAAAAAGTGGACAGTCATACCGTCAAGGCGATTATGAACACCTCCAACTCCGATTTGCCCGTCATACTGGGTATGTTTCAGTTCAAAATTGTTAAGCAGGATACGGCTGATTTCAGTAAAGGCATTGGCACCGGGCCGTTTACGGTCGAATCGTTTGAGCCGGGCGTAGGATCAAAGCACAAGCGTAATGAGAATTACTGGAGAGAGGGTGCGCATCTGGATGAACTGGAAATTTTCGCAATCACCGATTCCGTGGCGCGTGTTAATGCCCTGACCTCCGGTGATGTTCAGCTGTCACAGAGTATCGACCCTAAAGCCATCCGCCAGATTGAGGCGGCAGACGGGGTAGAACTAATATCGGTCCCGGGCGGCGGATACATGGGTTTTTGTAACATGAAAAACACCCTGCCGGGCAGCAATGATGATTTCGTCAAAGGGATGCAATATATCCAGCGACGCGAGAAAATCGTCAAATCTTTCCTCAAGGGCCACGGTACGGTCGGTAACGATCAACCCATTAGCGCAGCTTACGGCGCGGACCACTGCTCAGAGCTTGCTCAGCGACCATTTGACCCGGACAAAGCCAAGTTCCATTTCAAGAAAGCCGGTATCAATTCGGCTGAAATGCACGTGGCCGAAGTGGTGGCGGGCGTCGCGGATGCCGCCCTGCTTTGCCAGGCGGAACTCAAGAAAATCGGTTTTGACCTCGCCATTAAGAAAGTGCCCAATGATGGTTACTGGGGCGCGGTATGGATGAAAACACCAATTAACGTGGTGACATGGAATATGCGGCCGACGGCCAACGCGATGCTGTCGATTGCCTTTGCGCCGGATGCGGCGTGGAACGATACTCTGTGGAATAATGACCGCCTGGGCGAGCTGCTGAAATTGTCTCTCAGTGAAACAGACCCG
>JAAELZ010000399.1 GCA_024226105.1 Pseudomonadota bacterium
AGCGCTGACGATTGGTGAAGATGTCACCATCGGGCATAACGTAACCTTACACGGCTGCACCTTGCATAACCGCTGCCTGATCGGAATGGGAGCTATCGTGCTCGATGGAGCGGTAGTTGAAACTGATGTTATGGTAGGCGCGGGGTCACTCGTACCACCCTTTAAAACCCTGGAGAGTGGCTATTTGTACGTCGGCAGCCCGGTTAAACGCGCACGCCTTTTGAAAAAACAGGAACTGGAATTCCTGGGCTATTCTGCTGAGCACTACGCCAGGCTTGCCAGGCGTACAGCCAAATCGGAATCTTAGGCAGAAAGCGAACACCATGTTTAAAGCTATCGGCTTAGAATGCGTTAAGGGTTATGACACTCTGTTTAAAGATGTCAGCTTTTCACTGTCAGCTGGGGATGTAATGCAGATCCAGGGCACTAACGGCTCCGGAAAGACCAGCTTACTCAGAATTCTCACCGGAATGAGCCAACCGGAAGCAGGCGAAATCTTCTGGGATGACAGCAGTATTGACGAAGATCGGGAGGCTTACAATGAAAACCTGGTGTATATTGGTCATTTAAATGGCCTCAAAGCCGATTTGTCCGCCCTGGAGAACCTTCAACTCGGGCGTCAGTATTTAAATCGGGCCAACGATACATCTATAGAGGAAGCTCTGCACGCCGTCGGACTTGAAGGGTATGAGCATATCCTGGCACATCAACTTTCAGCCGGCCAGAAACGCCGCGTTGCACTGGCTCGCCTGTATCTGAATAGCGCTTCCCTATGGATTCTCGATGAGCCGACCACCGCTATCGATGTGGAGGGCGTAAAAACGTTCGAAAAAACCATTGAAGCCCATGCTCTCAATGGCGGCATGATCATCCTGACCGCACATCAGCCGCTTAGTTTCGGCAAGGCGAATACGCGCTCGCTTTCTTTAAGCTGAATATGGCATTGTCTACATCACAAGCCTTCCAGGCAGAACTGCGCGCCGACCTGAAACTCGCCTATCGCAATAAAAGCGCCCTGTTTAATCCACTGATGTTTTTCATCATGGTCGCCGTACTATTTGCCTTTGGTGTCGGACCGGAAAGCACCGTGCTGAGCACCCTTGCCCCCGGCGTCATCTGGGTCGCTGCCCTGCTTTCAAGCCTGCTTGCACTAGATCACCTGTTTCGCGAAGATTATGAAAACGGTAGCCTCGAGCAGTTAATACTAAGCCCGCATTCCAGTAGCGCGCTGATACTGGCTAAAATTGTAGTGCACTGGCTGGTTACGGGGCTGCCGCTGATCCTGATATCACCCTTCATCGCTATGATGATGCAATTGCCGGGGCAAGCCTATGGTGTAATGCTGCTGAGTTTACTGCTCGGCACACCCGCATTGAGCCTGATTGGTGCAGTGGGAGTCGGATTAACTGCAGGCATTAAACGCAGCGGATTACTCCTGAGCCTGCTGGTTATCCCGCTTTTCATTCCAGTATTAATTTTTGGTGCCAGTGCCGTGCAGGCCTCAACCGTCGGCCTGCCCGCCAGTGGCCAGTTATACCTGCTCGCAGCTTTTTCAATAATGAGCCTGTTATTCACGCCCTTTGCTACCAGTGCAGCGATCAAAATCAGCCTTAACTAACCCACTCGTAATAACGCATCCGGACTAAGCAATAGATTTGGACTCAATCTTCACCTCTATCGACTACAGAGACCCCATCTGGATAACAATCGCTTTTATTTTTGGTGTTTTGGGTCGCACATTCGGATTGCCTCCGCTGGTAGGGTTTCTGGTTGCCGGTTTTGTACTAAATTACGCGGGGATACAGGGAGGTGAATTTCTTCACGAAATGGCCGATATTGGCGTCACACTATTGCTGTTCACCATTGGCCTCAAGCTCAATATTAAAGATCTACTACAACGCGAAGTATGGGCCAGCACGCTGCTACATATGCTGCTATTTGGTTTGCTCTCAGTGGCTTTTATATTTCTGCTCAGGTTAATCAATGCCCCGCTCGTTAACAGTTTATCAACGACGGGCATTCTGATTGTCAGCTTTGCTTTGTCCTTTTCAAGCACCGTATTTGTGGTTAAATCTCTGGAAGTCAGTGGTAGTTTTCGCGCACGTTACGGCCAGATTGCAATTGGTGCCCTGATCATTCAGGATCTCGCTGCGGTCATTTATTTAGGCTTATCTGAAGCCAAAATCCCATCCATCTGGGCGCTATTATTACTCAGCCTGCTCTTTCTAGGGAGGCGCTACCTGGGCCGTATACTGGATTATATCGGCCATGGAGAATTGCAGGTCTTATTCGGCCTGAGCATGGCGCTCGGAGGCGCAGCCCTGTTTGAAGCGGTCGATATGAAAGGTGATCTCGGGGCGCTGGTGTTCGGGGTCATGCTGGCTAACCATGCCAAAGTAGATGAGCTCGCCAGAGCACTGTTCAGCCTCAAAGAGCTATTTCTTGTCGGCTTCTTTTTAAGCATCGGTCTGGCTGGTCTACCCACCCAGCCGATAGTGGAAATGGTCACACTTTTATCGCTGTTACTGGTGTTCAAAAGTAGCCTGTTCTTTCTGCTCTTCACACGCTTTCGAGTACGTGCTTATTCCGCCAGCAAAGCCTCGCTCGCGCTCGGCAATTACAGCGAATTCGGGCTAATCGTCACCAGTGTTGCCGTTGCACACGGATGGCTAGGCGCCCAATGGCTGACTACCATCGCACTCCTGGTTGCGGTTTCATTTGTAATTTCCTCTGCCTTCAATAAACGCTCGGAATATTTGTATGATCGTTTTCATGCCTTCCTGCTCTCGCTTCAACATGAAGTGCCCGCAAACGCAGATATTAGTATTGATTTAGACAACGTAACGGCCCTGATATGTGGCATGGGCCGGGTGGGGCGTGGTGCCTATAAACAGCTACAAGCCGATATGGCTTTACTGGCACTGGATTTTGATAAGGAACTGGTTGAAACGAAACGTGCTGAAGGGTATCAAATCGAATATGCTGATATAAGCAGCACCGATTTCTGGTCTCAACTGGAGATAAAAAATAGTAGTATAGAATGGATTTTGTTAGCTGCCCCCAACGTACAAACCAATATAGCCGCAGCAAAACTGGCCAGGCGTTGGGGGTATACCGGGTTTATAAGCGCTTCAGCCAAGTATCCTGATGAAAAATCAAAGCTAATCAAGAGCGGCGTTGATGCGGCTTTCAATATTTACGATGAAGCCGGAGCTGGTCTGGCACTGCATGGCAAAAACCGGGCGACAAACGCTATCCAGGAGCAAGCTGAATAACCCTAAAACCCTCAGTTGACAGCTGGTAACAGAACAGGATTTTTAAGCCTCATTGCGCCCCTGATAACGCTGCCATGCCAGCCTGGTTTTTAATCCGACATCAAGAAGCGGGCGCGGCGGGATAAAAACCGGCTTTTCCTGCTCCAACACATACGACAATTGCTCGGATTCAAGTCCCGAAGCATAATCGACAATCAATTTACCAAACAGGCTGCCCATGGCTACGCCGCCCGCATTGTAACAACCGGCCAGGTATAGATTATTTTCGATTTTCTCGAATACCGGCTTGGAGTTGCGACTGATACAGACATGGCCCGACCAGGTGTAATCAATACCCAGCCCGGTTAAACCCGGGAACCGTTTACGTAATCCCATCTGGTTCTTTTGCCGGCGCTGCGCCAGCGAGGTCTCATCCATTTTCAGTGATGGCCACCACTCCACCGTATTGCGTACCAGAATTCGTCGATCATTGGTCAGACGCACCGTCGCGCCCATAGAGCTTGCAGACAATACACCCCAGGGTTCGGGTTTGCCGATACTTTGATATTCCTGTTCATTCAAAGGCCGTGTCAGGCTGGCTGTCAGGGTTAACGGGAACACACGATCAGATTTCAAGCCAAGTTTTGGCATCAGCGCATTGACGGCAATAATCGCCCTGCCCGCAGTGACCGTACCTCCGGGAGTAATCATACGAATGGAATCCCCTGACTGAACATCAGAAACGGGCGTATGTTCATACACGCTGACGGAAGCAGGCAGGTTCTCCAGCAAACCATTCACCAGCCCTGCCGGGTTCACCAGCACACCTTTATGCGTTTGAACCGCATACTGGTAGTAATCGGTCCCGAGGCGATGACTTAACGCCTTTTTTTGCCAGATTTTATACGGCACTTCTGCGCGCCCCAGAAAGTTTTCAAAGTTTTTCAGTTTCGGAATATTGCGCGCATCTGCAGCACAATGGAGCTTCCCGGATTCATCCCAGTCACAATCTATCTCGTATTGATTAACCTGCTGACGCAATAACTCCAGACCGGCCATATTGAGCCTGGATTTCGCCAACTGGGTTTGCTCATCAGCCAGGCTGGAGCCGCCGTCATTCAGGGTAATATCGACAATATAACCCGAATTTCTCGCGCTGGCACCATTGCCCGCCTTCTCCGCATCAAGCAGAATAATCGAATCATCCGGATTGAGCTCTGCGACGCGGAAAGCCGCTGCCAGACCGGTAAAACCCGCCCCCACGATAACCCAGTCCGCCTGTTTATTTTCCTCCAGGCGCGGGTATGAGGGTGCCTCGGTCGTGGTGTGTGACCAACCGCAAGTACTATCGTTTATCGCCTGATAGGATTTGTTTTTCATGGCGGGAAATATTGGGAAGGCATAAGATTGAATTATATACTTAAAGCGCGGCTTCGCTATACAGGGCGAATAGATTTATACCGCGATATGAGTCAAATAATTAACGCGAATGGTAGATACCACCCCTGTCAATTGCGTATGATACACGTATCTGAATTCAGCCTGCATCTACTCATGAAAGCTCTGGTAAAAAAATACGCGAAACAAGGTTTATGGCTTGAAGACGTGCCACTTCCCGAATTCGGCCATACCGATGTATTGATTAAAATTCAGAAAACAGCGATCTGTGGCACCGATATCCATATTTATAACTGGGATGAATGGGCGCAGAAAACCATTCCGGTACCGATGACAACCGGCCATGAGTTTGCCGGCGTGATTGCTGAACTGGGCTCAGATGTCAGCGACCTGGAAGTAGGCGATGTAGTATCAGGTGAAGGGCATATCGTCTGTGGTCGTTGCCGTAACTGCCTGGCGGGCAGACGCCACTTATGCCCCAATACAATCGGTGTCGGCGTAAATCGAACCGGTTGCTTTGCCGAGTATCTGTCCCTGCCTGCCGAGAATGTGTTTAAACCCGGTAAAGAAATTCCTACCGACCTGCTGGCCTGTTTTGACCCTTATGGGAATGCCGTCCATACCGCTTTGTCATTCAACATGGTCGGAGAGGACGTACTGGTAACAGGCGCCGGCCCAATTGGAATAATGGCCGCGATGGTTGCGGCACATTGCGGAGCACGCAACATCATTATTACGGATTTAAATGAATATCGCCTGGACCTGGCAAAGAAAGTTGTTCCCCGTGTGATACCAATCAACGTCAGTGAGCAGTCGATCACCCGGGAGTTAATGCTTGATCTGGGAATATTCGAAGGTTTTGATGTTGGCATGGAAATGTCGGGCTCACCGCATGCGTTTAAAGACATGATCAACCTGATGATAAACGGCGGCCATATTGCGATGCTGGCCATCATGCCTTCAGGTGCGGGCATCGAATGGGATCATGTGGTATTCAAGGGGCTCACCATTAAAGGCGTGTCCGGGCGGGAAATTTTCGAAACCTGGTATAAAGGCTCCATGATGGTGCAAAGCGGCATCCCCCTGGAGAAAATCATCACCCATCATTTCCACTACACAGAGTTTCAAAAAGGTTTTGACGTTATGCGTTCAGGGCAATCCGGTAAAGTAATATTAAACTGGGAAACATGAATTGACCGTTCGCAACAGCGAGTCGATGATGGAAACAGAACTATTTAAGCGATATTAACCATGAGTTTTAAAAGCACACGACAAAGCCTTGCGAATGATCTGGACGAAATCAGGCAAGCCGGCCTGTGGAAAACAGAACGAATCATTGCTTCTGAGCAAAAAAACGACATCCGGCTTGCCGATGGCTCTGAAGTCATCAATATGTGCGCCAATAACTATCTTGGGCTGGCCAATAACCCGGAGGTCATCCAGGCCGCCAGAGACAGTTTCGATCAGTGGGGTTTCGGACTGTCCTCGGTACGCTTTATCTGTGGCACGCAAACTGTTCATAAAACACTGGAAGCAAGCGTCAGCACTTTTCTCGGCACTGAAGACACCATCCTGTATGCCGCCTGTTTTGACGCCAACACCGGCCTGTTTGAAACCATTCTCGGCCCGCAGGACGCGGTCATATCCGACGCTCTGAATCATGCCTCAATAATCGATGGTGTGCGTCTGTGCAAAGCGGCGCGCTATCGCTACAACAATAATGACATGCAAGACCTGGAGGCAAACCTGATCAAAGCCAGGGCCGCAGGTGCCCGGCGCGTACTCATCACCACCGACGGGGTGTTTTCAATGGATGGCACGGTCGCCCAATTGGACAAAATCTGTGATCTCGCTGAGCAATATGATGCAATAGTGCATCACGATGACTGTCATGCGGTCGGGTTTATGGGTAAAACCGGTCGCGGCATACACGAATACTGCGATGTCATGGATCGGATTGATATTATTACCGGCACCTTCGGAAAAGCGCTCGGCGGTGCTTCCGGGGGTTACACCTCTGGACGACAGGAAATTATTGACATGCTTCGCCAGCGCTCCCGCCCTTACCTGTTTTCCAATACCCTGGCGCCTTCGATTTGTGCGGCGTCTATTAAAGTACTGGACATGCTCACGGCATCAACC
>JAAELZ010000400.1 GCA_024226105.1 Pseudomonadota bacterium
TCCACCTTTAGTGGCATGAGAACCTGTTCCTGCTTTGGCTCGGGTGATAGCGAAACCGCGTCAGAAGCCTGATCAGGCTGGCTATTTTGTGTTGTTGCAGTTTCATCTTTGCCACCGAGCACACCATCGAGCAAACCGAAGAACTGTTGTTGCCAGGCGTAGTAGGCGAAGGCTGCAAGAAGTATCAATAACAATAGACCGCCCATGCCGCCACTTTTTGCTTTGTGCCCAAGTGCACGATTAATATCCAGACCGGCCGGTTCGGCTTTAACGATATTTAAATTACGCTTGTTAACCTCAATTGTTTCTTCAATATCAATGCCTAGCAGGCGAGCATAACTTCTCCAGTAGCCAACCACATAGGTTGCTCCCGGCAGGTCCTCATAGCGATCCGCCTCAATCGCCTTGATGATATGTGTTGACAGATGCAGCGCTTCGGCTACCGCCTCAACTGACCATTCGTATTCCTCGCGCCTGGCGCGCAAAACATTGCCCGGGCCATAGTTTTGCTCGGGTACTTGTAGGGTTTCTTCACTCATTGGCTGTATAATTCTCTGGCTTTTTTCGCCTCTTCACTTCGGGGATAACGCGACCATAACTGTTGCGTATAGTAATTGCGTTCTTCGGGGTTGTTGAGTGCGTGTTCAACATGCGCCGCTAATAATAAGGCATCTGATGACAGGGTGTTAGTATAAAAATACCGTTGTAAAAATGCGCTCGCCGACAAATAGTTTTTACTATCATATTTAAGGTGCGCCATCGATAACAATGCTTGAGGCAATTTGGGATCCAGTGCCAGAACTTCTTTATAGGCAACAATCGCTTTATTGGTTTGATTGTCTGCCTGATAACAGCGACCAAAGGCCAGTTTGGTGGCTATACCAGCCTCAAACGGCAATTTAACGTTTTTCTCCAGCACCTCAACCCCTGTTTTGCCATTGCCTTCCTGGCAAAGCATGATCGCATAGTCGCTGACCGCAGAGATATTCTGCCCATCAAGTTCGACCGATCGTTTGAGATAACTACGCGCCTGCTTCAGGTTGACCGCTTTTGCCTCAACCAGACCCAGCCCATGATAGGCTTCACTGGATTTTGGGTCCACCTTAAGCGCCGTTCTAAAGCTTTCGCGCGCCACATCAAGTTGATCTCGTTGAAGGTAACTGAACCCCAGCTCGATTTGCGTTTGAGCACGCTGCTGCGCCGGCCACGCCTCAAACGCAGGCCTGGGGTCGGGCGCACAGGCAGATAGCATGGAAACCAGTCCACCAACGGCAAGCATATAAAGTAGTTTGCTTTTCATCTACGCCACATTCAGATTAACATTCACTCTCGATTTTAAACGACTGGAACGACTGGTTCTGTCATCAACGCTGCCCACCAGCTGGCCGCAGGCAGCATCAATATCATCACCCCTTATTTTCCGGGTTACGGTGATAATACCATTTTGCATTAATATCTCACGAAATGCATTCACCCGTCGCTTGTTTGAACGCTTATAGGGCACATTTTCGACTGGATTAAAGGGAATTAGATTTACTTTTGCAGGTACCGTTTTTAACAGTTTCGCCAAAGCGTAAGCCTGAGCATCAGAATCATTGATGCCATCGAGCATTAAATACTCAAAGGTAATGCGCTCACGCGCGCGTCCATCGACATAATCCCGACAGGCCGCCAGCAACACATCAATCGGGTATTTTTTATTCAACGGCACCAGTTGATCACGCAAAACATCATCGGTGGCATGCAATGACACCGCCAGGCTTACCGGCAACTCTTGTGATAAGCGCTGCATACCGGGAACCACCCCGGCGGTGCTCAGGGTAATTCTGCGCCTGGACAAACCAAACGCAAAATCGTCGAGCAAAATTCTGATCGCTTTGCTTACTTCTGCATAGTTAAGCAGAGGTTCGCCCATGCCCATTAACACAATATTGGTAATCGGCCGCGGATCTTTACCGGGCTGTTGATAGGTTTGCACGCTCTGCCCCTCGCTATCACGCGCATTTTTGCCTTCGTTTTCCAGTTCAAACCAGGCTTGCCAGACCTGGCCAACAATTTCACCCGCAGTCAGGTTGCGATTAAACCCCTGCTGTGCCGTTGCACAAAAAGTACAATTGAGGCTGCAGCCGACCTGGGAGGAAATACACAGGGTCGCCCGATCTTCTTCGGGGATCAGCACCACTTCAATGCCATTGCCATCGTGCAAACGCATTAACCACTTGCGCGTGCCGTCCTGCGCAATTTGCACCTGCTCTATGCGCGGAAGCGTAATGCAAGCCTCATCCGCAAGCCGCGCACGCAATGCCTTGCTCAGGTTATTCATCTGCTCAAAGTCTGTTTCGAACTCCTGGTAAATCCATTTGAACACCTGATTAGCGCGAAACGGCTTTTCTCCAAGAGACTCAAAATAAGCCCCCAGATCAGTTCGGTCAAATGACAGCAAGTTAATTTTATCCTGCATCCTTAGCTGATATTCTTTTGTTTCACTATTACCACGACTATGCCCCGCCGTCATTGCGAGAATCGAAGCGACGTGGCAATCTAAATGCGACAAATGCCCTGTATGCTAAGAGGCTCTTTGGATACATAGATTGCCGCGCTTCGCTCGCAATGACCATAGCCATAAAATTATTGAATTTTAGCCATCAGACTTAGCGAGGGCAGATTTCGCTGTCGCTAAAGAAATAGGCGATTTCTTCAGTCGCCGTTTCAGGTGCGTCAGAACCGTGTACTGAATTCGCTTCCAGGCTTTCGGCAAAGTCGGCACGAATAGTGCCCGCTGCCGCTTCCGCCGGATTGGTCGCACCCATCACTTCGCGGTTTTTCGCAATCGCATTTTCACCTTCAAGCACTTGCACCATAACCGGGCCAGACGACATATACGCAACCAGCTCGCCGTAAAAAGGACGTTCTTTATGAACCGCGTAAAAACCACCGGCCTGTTCCGCATCCATGTGCAGCATTTTGGAGGCTACGATGCTCAATCCTGCCTGTTCAAAGCGTTCATAAATTTTACCAATCAGATTGCGCTTAACCGCATCCGGTTTTACAATTGAAAAAGTACGTTCAATAGCCATGTCAAACTCCAGATAATTAAAAGAAAATAAAATAAAAAAAGGTCTCTCGGGCCGAATTCTCATGCCCGACTAATAACCGGGCTATTCTACTCGCTGGTCTGTCTTTCTCCAAGCAGACTTTGCCCTTCAATTCCGGTAATTTTAACCGTACACCACTGGCCTTTTACCAATGCTTCAGTTGCACGCAATTTAACCGGATAATAATCATCACAACGCGCCACCACGGCGGATGCGCCACCGCCTGATTCGATGATTGTACGTTGCGTGGTTAAAACGCGGCTTAATGCCTGTTTTTCCCAAACCCGTTCACCCAGTTCTCGTACCAGTCGTGCACGGCGTTTTTTCTCGTCACTGGTGATTTGCCTGGGAATTCGTGCGGCGGGCGCACCTTCCCGGTTGGAATAGGGAAAGACATGGGGATAAGCAATTTGCAACGCTTCAATTGCCTCCAGCGTATCCGAATATTGTGCCTGGCTCTCGGTCGGAAAACCCACCAGCACATCTGCGCTTAAAACCAGGCCCGGTATCGCCTCACGCAATCGTGAAACGCGCTCAAAAATCAGCTCCCGGTCAGCCCGGCGCTTCATCCTTTTTAGAATCAGGCTGTTCGCACTTTGCATCGACAAATGCAATTGCGGGCACAGTTGCGTGTTACGCGCTATCAGGGAAATAATTTCATCAGATAAGTGCCAGGGGTCGATTGAACTGATGCGAATTCGGCAATCCAGATCAAGCGCCAGCATTTCTCGCAGTAACCCGGCCAATGTATGACCCGCACCCAGGTCATCGCCGTAAGAACCTAAATCCACGCCGCATATCACCACCTCTTTATATCCCTGCGCTACGATTTGACGATATTGCGCCAGCACGATTTGCATGGGAAACGATACGCTCGGACCACGGGCCACATGAATAATGCAAAAGGTACAGGCCTGGTCACAACCTTGTTGAATTTGAATAAAGGCACGCGATTGAGCTTCGTACCCACCCAGTAAATCCTCCGGCACAGCAAGCGAGCCATCAAATTCAGGCCTGAAAATGGTACCACTAGAGTCGCTCCTGCCTTCCTGCTCAAGTATTAAGCGCGGAATATCCAGTTTGGCGGCATTGCCGACCACCCAGTCGATGGCATCAATCCCTGCGACCATCTGTGTATTATTCTGCGCGTAACAACCGGTCATAATGACCGTGGCATTTTTATTCTGGCGCTTGAGTTTACGCGCAATCTGGCGACTTTGCCGATCCGCCTCAGCAGTTACGGTACAGCTGTTTATAATATAGATATCGGCCGGCTGCGTCGGTTCGACACGCTGATAATCAAACTCA
>JAAELZ010000401.1 GCA_024226105.1 Pseudomonadota bacterium
CTATTACATCAGGAAACCCGACACCTGGCACATGCGCTTCGACGCCCGGAAGTACGCGGGCAATGGGGTGAACTTACGCTAAAACGTCTGTTGGAACTATCGGGAATGAACGAGCATGCCGATTTTACCGAGCAACTATCGGTGCAAACGGAAGAAGGCCTGATTCGGCCTGATTTAATTGTGCACCTGCCCGGTGAGCGGCAGATCGTGGTGGACGTAAAGACCCCTCTGGATGCCTACCTGGATGCGTTTAACAGCGAAGATGTCGCGGTGCGTGAGGCCAAACTGAGCCAGCATGCCGGGCAGTTGAAAAAACGTATTCGTGAACTGGCGCAGAAGCAGTACTGGGCGCAATTTGAGCAGGCGCCTGATTTCATTGTATTGTTTATTCCAGGTGATCAGTTTCTGGCGGCCGCCCTTGATCAACAGGCCGAACTACTGGAGTACGCGCTTGCGAAGAAGATTGTATTGGCGACGCCTACCAGTCTGGTCGCTTTGCTTCGTGTGATCGCTCACGGCTGGCAGCAGTCGGCGCTGGATGAGCAGGCGAAGGTGGTAAGGGAAATGGCTGCTGAATTTGATAAGCGCCTGGAAGTATTCAGCCGCCATCTGGCCGGTGTGGGGCGAGATTTAAACCGTACCGTTGATACCTACAATCGGGCCATCGGGTCGTATGAGCATAAAATCAGGCCCATCAGCCGCAGGTTTGAGAAATTCAACCCCGATGCGGAACGGGTTAAGGTTGAGGAAATCGAGGCCGTGGTAAAAGAAACTTGAAAGCCGGGGTTTTGAAATAATCAGGCCGGGCCTGATTTGGAATAATTTACATTACCCTAAAACCCTCAGTTGACCGCTATGGGGTTTTAATAAGTATATGAATTGCAATAGAAAAATAGTATTTCCAACTTTCACTCTATGAGTGAAGGGCGCTACAGAGTATATTGCACTCCTGTGGCAGCGCATGGCCGCGTTGTAACTACTTGAAAGGGAAAGACCATTCCGCGTAGTTACGCCTTGCCCTACACTCCCACAGAAGCACCCTATACCCTGCCCAACTGAGGATTCTAGGATTATGAAAACTTTGCGAATATTTTTGTTATTCACCCTGAGCCAGCTTGCAGGCGGCTGCAGTTTTATTATTGAAACCCAGACCAGTAATGCCGCAGAACAATTATCGACAACTATTTTGAATCATGAAGATCCGGCTACCGTGTCGGCAGCGATACCGACATTGTTAATATTGATGGATAGTTATGCGCGTTCTGACACCTCTAGTGGTGATGCAAAACTCTCTGCCGCCAAGCTTTATGGTGCTTACGCCGGTGCGTTTGTGGATGAGCCGAATCGCCAGAAAACGCTGACTTCGACAGCTTTTCGCTATGCCAGAGAGGGTAGCTGTAAGAAAAACCCTGACTGGTGTGGCCTGGACAGGATGGACAACAAGGCTTTTACTGCATTTGTCCAGGGCCTCGAAAAACGTGAAATTGATATTGTCTATGCTTATGCCGTGGCCTGGCTCAGTTATATTGAAGCGCACAGTGATGACTGGAACGCGATTGCAGACCTGCCAAAACCTCAGCA
>JAAELZ010000402.1 GCA_024226105.1 Pseudomonadota bacterium
AATGAAGCGGATATCGTGCCCTATATGGAAGAGGCCCTGCTGAAAGTGCAAGACAGTGATGAAGGTATGCCGCGCGCGCTAAATCTCATTTCGGGCCCTTCGAAAACGGCGGATATAGAGCAAACTCTGGTGTATGGTGCGCACGGTCCGATTCAGTTACACGTGATCGTAATAATTGATGGGCGATGATCCGGCGCTGATTCTGCGCGTCGCAGATGTTCTGGTTCCGGTTTTCGCTTTGGTCGCTCTGGGCTATTTTTATGCCAGGCGATTTTCGGCCGATATTCGGATCGCCAATGAGCTCAATATGCGTTTGTTCGTGCCTGCGCTGGTATTCGATTCGCTGACCCAGAAGAATTTTGATATCGCTACGCACCCATGGTTGTTGCTCGCTGGCGTGATGGTGATCTTTGGCTCGGGACTGTTGTCCTGGCCCGTGGCACGAATCAGCAAAAACAGCATTGCCAGTTTTGTACCGCCGATGATGTTCAATAATTGCGGAAACATGGGCTTGCCGGTCGCGCTGCTGGCATTTGGGGAAACCGGTTTACAACTCGCGTTGATACTGTTCATGGTCTCAAATATGCTGCATTTCACGCTGGGGGTACGCATCGTCAGTGGGCGCATGCATTTTGCGGAAGTGTTTTTTAATGCCGTTAACGTGGCGACGGTTATAGCTTTGTTATTTAGCGTACAGAAAATAGCGATACCCGAAATTGCTTCTGTTCCGATAGGCATGGCGGGGCAGGTTGCGATACCGCTGATGCTGGTTTCGCTGGGTATTCGCATGACCGGGTTTAATAAAAGCATGCTCTCGGTTGGCTTGCTCGCCGGATTTGTGCGCCCGGCCGTGGGGATCGTGTCCGCGTTGATAGCAATCAGCATTTTGCCGCTGGATAACTTCGAGCAAAAAATGCTGATTCTGTTTGCCGCGATGCCCCCGGCGGTATTGAACTATCTGTTTGCCGAACAATACGGCCAGTCTCCACAGGCGGTTGCGTCAATAGTAATCGTAGGCAATGCTGTGTCCGTATTGGTGTTATACCTTGTTTTGATGCTGATTCTATAGCCAGCCGATCAGGAGCAACAACAGAAAACGGCAAAAACGGTATATAAAAAGGTCAGGCGACGCGTTTTTTACTGGCCGCATTTTTGCGCAGGCGATTGAACAGATTGAATACGTTTGTTCGCTTACCAAGGTTCTCCCATTTCACTGTTTCCTGTCGGTTTTTCAGGGCATGTAATAGTTCGTTAGCGTCATGCTTTTTTTCGGAATGAACGACTGAACAATAAGCACCAAGCCATTTTTCTTCACCACCGAAGGGCAGAGGGTCCGACCCTGCCACCACGGAATATCCCGTCTCCTGCGCCTGTTTCATGATATTGGGCGTCGTCCATCCATAGGGACGTAGCGGGGTATCGCCAATCAGAAAATCGCCTGCTTTAAGTTCATTAATCAGGTGCCTGATCAACTCGCCGCGCACACCAAACCATTTTCCCGGGGACCAGGGCAGCACGGGGACGTGCCCGTGCTGTATGATCTGATAAATTACATCCAGTGCCGGCTGACCATCTTCAATTCGCCGGGGGCAGCCCAGAGCAAGAATTTCAATCTTTTC
>JAAELZ010000403.1 GCA_024226105.1 Pseudomonadota bacterium
CCGGCAGCCATAGCGTGCCCGCCAAAACGATCTATCAATTGCGGATGCTGCGCATCAATGTTCGCCAGCACGTCGCGAATATGTACCTCCGGTATCGAGCGCGCTGAACCTTTTAGGAAACCAGCCTCCCCCGGCGCAAAAACTAATACCGGTACGCCGGTCTTTTCCTTAATTCTTGATGCAACCAGTCCTACCACGCCTTCGTGCCAGGATTTATCATACAGCACCATCCCGGTTTTTGATTCCTCCTCCTTAATCCGTAGATTTTTCACCGCATTCAATGCCTGCATTTGCATTGATTGCTCAATTTCCTTTCGGCTACGATTAATTTGATCAAGCACTTCAGCCAATCTGCCCGCCTCCAGCGGATCATCTGCCAGCAAACATTCTATGCCGCTTGAAATATCCTCCAGACGGCCTGATGCATTTAACCTGGGCCCGACAACGAAACCCAGGTCCTGCGCAACCAGCGCGTGTGGTTCACGCCCTGCCACTCTGAGAATCGCTGCAATGCCGGGGCACAAAAGCCCGGCTCGCATGCGCGCAATACCCTGCGATACCAAAATCCGGTTATTTCGATGTAAACCAACCACGTCAGCGACCGTTCCAAGCGCGACCAGATCCAGCAGGCTAAGCAGATCAGGGGTCAATGTATTGGTTTTGTAGTATCCCGATTTTCGCAACAGGCTATTGACCGCCAGCAGCACATAAAACATGACGCCGACACCCGCGATAGATTTGCCCGCAAATTCACAGCCGGGTTGATTTGGATTTACAATAGCATAAGCCTCGGGCAGGATTTCGCCAGCCAGATGATGATCGGTAACAATCACGTCAATGCCCACTTTATTCAGACAGGCGACGCCCTCAATGCTAGAAATACCATTGTCGACCGTAATAATGAGATCGGGCGCAGACTGGCATATTTCCTGCGCAAGTTTAATTGATAAACCATAACCAAACGTAAAGCGGTTCGGCACGGTATACCCTATGCGTTCAAGACCCATACTCCGCAAACCTTTTATCGCCAACGCCGTTGCGGTCGCGCCATCTGCATCATAGTCGCCGACGACCAGCACCGCCTGCTGACGCTCGATTGCTTTAACAATCCTCGAGGCAGCCACTTCAATGCCCTTAAACCCCTCCGGGGCCAGAAGATATTTCAAACCGTGCTCTAGCCCGGTATTCGGGTTTATATTCCGATTGGCCAACACCCTTCTGACAACAGGATGTAATGAGTTCGGCGCATCATCAACCGGTTCGGGCCGGTAGGCTGGTGCCCGTTCCCGAATAGTTTGCGGCCGCACTCAGCGACGCGCCAGAGTTACGCGAATCGTCACCAGGCCGGGCGAAGAACTGGCGATACTGACACGATCAACAAATACATTTTGCTGCCGCAGCATATCCAGCCAGCGCAACCAGCTATCAAAGGAAACCTCTTCCATCCAGATTTTCACAGCCCTGGACTGATTGGGCTGTATGCGGCGAATCGAAGTGCGCACACCGGCCTGTTCTGCAGTCTGCTCTATAACCGTCAGCAACGGGCCTTCAATAATTTCTTCAACCTCGTCGACGGGTTGAGTTTTTGCTCGCTCGAGAGCCTGCGTTACCCATGCCAGGGTTTGCTCTGAATAGGGAACCTTCACATCGCGCAAATTTTGCAGCTGATTCATTTTAGGTTCCCACACGTAAAGGTAAGCAAGCATCAAAAGACCAAGCAGCATAGCCGCTCCGATCAAAAAACGTTCACGCAATGACAAAGAGGAAAAGGTATCCATCCCTATAAGCGGGCCTGTAGAATTTTGACCTGACCGCTGACGCGCTGCTCACGCGCACCTGAGGAAATAAGAGCCGCCTGCAGCCCTTCAAGCTCATTGATTTGCGTGGTCAGTTTTTCCAGAGCGGCAAAATTGGGTGCGGTAAGCCCCATTTGTAACTGCTGGTCGCGGTAATTAATCTCCTCCAGTTCGGCCCTGTTTGCCAGGGCGATTTTTGTAGAGACACCGAGCATATA